>JBHEMN010000054.1:0-16014 GCA_046262575.1 Jatrophihabitantaceae bacterium | reverse complement strand
CCGCTCACCCCGAGGCGCCCGAGCAGTTCGCCCGAGGTGTCGCCGGGCCGGATCGTTTCGGTGACGACGCCGAACACCGGGCCGGTGTCCAGAGCCGCCTCGATGCGAAACGTCGACGCTCCGGTGATCTGGTCGCCGTGCAGGATGGCGTGCTGCACGGGCGCGGCGCCACGCCATGCGGGTAGCAGCGAGAAGTGCAGGTTCACCCACCCGTGTTTCGGCACGGCCAAAGCAGCCGGCGGCAGCAGCGCGCCGTAGGCGACGACCGGGCAGCAGTCGACGCCCAGTTGCTCCAGGCGGTCGAGGAAGTCGGGGTCGCCGGGACGTTGTGGGGTGAGCACCGGGACTCCGGCCACCGCCGCCGCAACCGCGACCGGCGATTCGCCCAGGCGCCGGCCGCGCCCGGCGCGGGCGGCTGGACGCGTGATCACGGCGACGACATCGTGCAGCGGCGAAAGCAGCAACGCCCGCAGGGACAACACAGCGACCTCCGGCGTACCGGCGAAGGCCAGCCTCACGGGCGGCCTTGCCGGTATTCCCCCGGTAAGGAGGCCCCCGAGCCGTCCCCGGGCGCTGTCTCGTCGCGATTGTTCACCGCGAGGTCAGACTCCGGTGCGGGCTGAGCTTGAGTGTGGGCGGCGCGATTCCGGGCCAATTCGCGTCCCGGATGGCTCTCATGGCTGCCTTGCGCGTTTCGGGGTCCAGTCGGTCGAGGAACAGCACGCCGTCGAGGTGATCGGTCTCGTGCTGGACGGCTCGGGCGAGCTTCGCCGTGCCGTCGACGGTTATCGGGTCGCCGTAAAGGTTCTGTCCGTGCGCGACTACGTGGGCCCGCCGGCGGCAGTCGAAGCTGAGGCCGGGGATGGACAGGCAGCCCTCGGGACCGTCCTGGTCCTCGTCACTCGGGAAGTGCAGCACCGGGTTGACCAGATGCCCGGACTGGCTGTCGTCGACGTGGTAGGTGAACACCCGCAAACCCACCCCGATCTGCGGGGCGGCCAGGCCGACGCCCGGGGCTGCCAGCATCGTCTCGGCCAGATCCGCAACGAGGGCGCGCAGTTCCTTGTCGAAATCGGTCACCACCTCGGCGGGGGTGCGCAGCACCGGGTCGCCGAACAGACGGATGGGGTGAACGGTCACCCGGACAGTTTACGGACTTCGCTCGCCGTCCGATTCCCGCGCTGGGTGTCTAGCGAAGGAAAGCAGCGCGCTCAGAACAACACGTACGGGTCGAGGACGACCTTGACCGGATCGGCTGCCTTGCGCGCTGATCGAGACGCGGCGGCCACCTTCAGAGCGCCGGCCAGCTCTGCCCCCAGTGCCCGCGGCACCCGCACCAGCATCCGCGCAACGCTCGCCTCGGCGCTCCTTCCCACCGGGACAGGGCCCGCCACCACTGCCCCGGCAGGCAGCGCCGCCGCGGCCAGCAACTCCGACACGGCGCGCGGTGAGCCGGTCAGTGCCGCCATCCGGGTGGTGGGCGGGAAGCCCAGTTCGAGCCGCTCGGCCAACTCGCGCCCCGCGAAGCCAGCGGGGTCCCATCGGACGAGCGCCTGCACGGTGGGGATGCTCGCGTCCGCACCGACCACCACGCGGCCTCCGGAGCGGACCAGAGCAGCCGCGTTCATCCACCGCCGCAGCGTCTCCTCGCTTGCGCGCAGATCCGCGCGCGCGAGCAACGCCCAGCCGTCAAGCAGCAGCGCGGCACCGTAGCCGCCCTCAGCCAGCGGTTCGGCGCCGGGGGTGGCGATCACGAGCGCCGGTTGGGAGTCGACTGCCGCCAGCACCTTCTCGCCCGCGCTGGTGCGCACGGGCACTCCCGGAAACGCCCGCCCCAATTCCTCGGCGGTGCGGCCGGCACCGACGACAACGGCCCGCAACCGCCGACCGCCGCAGGTCGGGCACGTCCAGTCGCCCGCCGGTCGCCCACACCACCGGCAGGTGGCGGTCGCCTGACCGGTCGCCGTGGCCAACGGCCCCGCGCACACCGGGCAGCGCGCCGGGGTGCGGTCGCGCACGCACGCCAGCGAGGGCAGGTAGCCGCGCCGCGGTACCTGCACCAGCACCGGTGCTCCCGCGTCCAGGGCCTCGCGCGTGGTGCGCCAGGCCAGGCTGGGCAACCGGGCGGCGGCCGCAGCGGGGTCGCGGGCCAACTCGGCATCCTCGCCAGTAGCCAGGACGCGGGGGGCGGCATTGCGCAGCAGCGCGCGGTCGGCCACTATTTCGTGGGCCCAGCCCGATTCCACGAGCAATTGAGCCTCGGCAGTGCGCGCGTAACCCCCCACCAACAGCGCCGCCCCGGTGAGCGAGGACCGCAGCACCATGACGTCGCGGGCGTGCGGGTAGGGGGCCCGGGGCTCGTCGTAGAGGTCGTCGCCGTCGTCCCAGATCACCAGCAGTCCGAGGGCCTCGACCGGCGCGTACACAGCGGCCCGGACCCCGATGACCGCCCGCACGTCGCCGCGACGCGCGGCCAGCCACCGACGGTAACGCTCGGCCGGCCCCAGGTCAGCTGAGAGCGCTACATGCTGCCCCGGGCCGAGTATCGCCGTCAGCGCGATGTCGAGACGGGCTAGGTCGCGGGAGTCTGGGACCACCACGATCGCGCCGCTCCCGGCCGCGAGAGCGACGCACACCGCCTCGGCCAATCGATCCGGCCACGCCTCGCCAGGAAGCGCAGACCAGACCGCTCGCGCGGCGCGTCCCGTGCCCACTGCGGACAGGAAGGCGGCCCCGGCGCGATAGGGCTCGAAGCCGGTCCGGCCCGGAGCCGGCGGCCGTGGCGCCCGCTGGCCGGCCGACGCTTCGGCCACCGCGTGCCGTGACGGGACGCCCAGGCGCACCACGTCGACGAAGTTGCCCGCCCACCGATCAGCCACCGCCCGGAACAGGGCGCCGGTCTGAGCTGTGAGCACCGGTTGGCCGCCGACCACGCGTTCGATGAAGGCCAGCGTCCCGTCATGGTCACTGCCGGCCCGGCGCGCCATCACATATGCGTCGACGAGCCGCCCCGCGAAGCGCACCCGCACCCGGGACCCGACGCTGACTTCGGCATCCAGCCCGGCCGGGATCAGGTAGTCGAAGGGCCGGTCCAGGTGTGCCAGCGGCACGTCGACCATCAGCCGGGCGACCGGGTCGACGGCAGCCGGCTCGCGTGCCGCGCGCGGTGCGGTGGCGCGACGGGTCACCCTGAGATTCCTACCAGCCGGCGGCGACGGTTCGGCCGTCGGACGTCGGCGTGCCGACGCGCATCCGCGGACGCCAGGGGCGCTGCGGGAAGCGTCTCAGCCGTTGGCGAGTTTCGCCAGTTGCTCGGCGCGGTCGGTGCGCTCCCACGTGAAGTCGTCGAGCTCGCGCCCGAAGTGGCCGTACGCCGCGGTCTGGGCGTAGATCGGACGCAACAGATCGAGGTCACGGATGATCGCCGCCGGACGCAGGTCGAAGGTCTGCGCCACAGCATCGGAGATCCGCTCGACGTCGACCGTCTCGGTGCCGAAGGTCTCGATGAACAAGCCCACCGGCTCGGCCTTGCCGATGGCGTAGGCGACCTGCACCTCGCAACGGGTAGCGAGCTTGGCGGCTACGACGTTCTTGGCCACCCATCGCATCGCGTAGGCCGCCGAACGGTCCACCTTCGACGGGTCCTTGCCCGAGAACGCGCCGCCGCCGTGGCGCGCGTAGCCGCCGTAGGTGTCGACAATGATCTTGCGGCCGGTAAGTCCCGCGTCACCCATGGGGCCACCGATCTCGAAGCGGCCGGTTGGGTTGACCAACAGACGGTAGCCCGCGGTGTCGATGGCGAGCTCGGCGACGATCGGGCGTACGACGTGCTCCTCGATGTCAGGCGTGAGCAGCGTGTCGAGGTCGATGTCCGCGGCGTGCTGGCTGGACACCACGACCGTGTCCAGACGCACCGGCTTGTCGTCGACGTACTCGATGGTCACCTGCGTCTTGCCGTCCGGGCGCAGGTAGGGCACCGTGCCGTCCTTTCGCACGGCGGCCAGACGTTCGGCGAGGCGATGCGCGAGCGCGATGGGCAGCGGCATCAGCTGCGCCGTTTCGTCGCACGCGAAGCCGAACATCAGGCCCTGGTCGCCGGCGCCCTGGCGCTCGAGCGGGTCCTCGACGTTCTCGCCGGTGCGGGCTTCGTAAGCGTTGTCGACGCCTTGTGCGATGTCGGGCGACTGCGAACCGATCGACACGTTGACGCCGCAGGACGCGCCGTCAAAGCCCTTGCGCGACGAGTCGTACCCGATCTCCAGAATGCGCTCGCGCACGATGGTGGGGATGTCGGCATACGCCTCGGTGGTGACCTCGCCGGCTACGTGCACCTGGCCGGTCGTGATCAGGGTCTCGACGGCGACCCGACTCGTGGGGTCCTGCGCGAGCAACGCGTCGAGGATGGAGTCGCTGATCTGGTCGGCGATCTTGTCGGGGTGTCCCTCGGTGACGGACTCAGAGGTGAACAGACGGCGGGTCACAAGCGCTCCGGAGCTAGGTGGGCGAAATTCCGGTCGAGTCTAACGGGCGCCCGCCACGAGGCCCGACTAGCCGGGCACCAAGCTGGACACCGCGTCCCAAACGCTCGCCGCAAGCAACACTTTCGGTCCGAGCTCGACCCTGCGCTCGGTGCCGCGGGCGCCCAGGATGACGGCCGCGTTGTCGGCCTGGCCAAAGGCCCTGCCGTCACCCACCGCGTTCACGACGAGTAGGTCGCAGCGCTTGCGGGCTAGCTTGGCGTGCCCGTGTTCGAGCACGGTGCCCGTGGTGTCGCCGGTCTCGGCAGCGAAGCCGACCAGCACTTGGCCGGGGCGCCGGGCGGCCACCAGTTCGGCGAGCACGTCCGGATTCTGTCTCAGCACGATCGGCGCGGGACCGCCGCCGGTTTTCTTGATCTTGTGGGCAGTGAAATCCGCGGGCCGGAAGTCAGCAACGGCCGCGGCCATGACCACCACGTCCGCGTCCTGGGCCGCCTTGTGCACGGCGTCGCGCAGATCGGCGGTGCTCATCACCCGGACGACGTCGGCGCCGGATGGATCGGGCAGCTCGACGTTGGCGGCCACCAAGGTGACCCGCGCACCCCGGGCCGCCGCGACCACCGCGAGTGCGTAGCCCTGCTTGCCCGAGGACGAGTTGCCGAGGTAGCGCACCGGATCGAGCGGCTCGCGGGTGCCCCCGGCGCTGATGAGCACGTGCCGCCCGGCCAGATCGCGCGGCAGGCCATCGGGCCGGCGCAAGAGCAGTTCGACGAGCTGAGCGATCTCGGCCGGTTCGGGCAAGCGGCCTTTCCCGCTGTCGGCGCCGGTCAGGCGCCCGGTCGCCGGCTCGAGCACGATCGCGCCGCGCCGGCGCAGCGTGTCGACGTTCTCGACGGTGGCCGGGTGCTCCCACATCTCGGTGTGCATCGCGGGGACGTACAACACCGGGCACCGCGCCGTCAGCAAGGTGTTGGTGAGCAGGTCATCGGCCATCCCGTAGGCAGCCCGCGCCAGCACATCAGCCGTGGCCGGTGCCACGACGATCAGTTCGGCCCCACGGCCGAGCCGCACATGCGGCACACCCTCGGCCGCGTCCCACACCTGCGAGGACACCGGATGATGCGACAACGCCGCCCAGGTGGGAGTCCCGACGAATCTCAACGCAGCAGCAGTCGGCACCACCGTGACGTCGTGACCGGATTCAGTGAGGCGCCGCAACAGGTCCACTGCCTTATAGGCAGCGATTCCCCCGGATACGCCCAGAACGATCTCGGCTGGTTCGGTCACGGACGGACCTCCTGCTCACCAATTGCCGGTCGAGGTAACCGGCACAGATCAGGCTTCGCTGGGCTTGAATTCGATCAGATCGGTGTTGATCTCGCGCAGGGCGATCGACAGCGGCTTCTCCTGCGGCGCCGTCTCGACGAGCGGACCGACGTACTCGAGCAGGCCCTCGCCGAGCTGGCTGTAGTAGGCATTGATCTGGCGCGCCCGCTTGGCAGCGATGATCACGAGGGCGTACTTCGACTGGGTGCGGTCGAGTAGCTCGTCGATCGGCGGGTTGGTGATCCCCTCGGGGGCGGACAGCATTCCGGACACGGGTGAGCTCTCTTGTCGGTTGGCTGGGCAGGTACGCAGATGCGCCGCGCCCGCTAGTTCGGGCAGACGGCTTCGATCAATGCTACCAATTCGGCTGCGGCGCGGCCCACATCGTCATTGACGATGACGTCGTCGAACTCCTGTTCCGCCGTCAACTCCACCCGCGCCCGCGCCAGGCGCGCCGCGACGACGTGGTCGGGTTCCGTGCCTCGCCCGACCAGGCGCCGTTCCAATTCCGGCCACGACGGCGGAGCCAGGAACACCAGATACGCCTCCGGCAGCGACGCGCGTATCTGCCGGGCTCCCTGCAAGTCGATCTCCAGCAGCGGCGGGATGCCTGCCGCGAGGCGCTCCACCACTGGGTCGCGCGGCGTGCCGTAGAGGTTGCCGGCGAACTCGGCATGCTCGAGCAGCTCACCGTCCTCGACCAGGTGGGTGAACTGCTCGCGGGTGACGAACCGGTACTCGATGCCGTCGCGCTCGCCCGGCCGCGGCGGGCGGGTCGTACACGAGACAGACACCCAGATGTGTGGGTACAGCTGGCGCACCCTGGCCACCACGGTGCCCTTGCCGACGCCGGACGGGCCGGAGAGCACCGTCAGGCATGCGGGGCGTTGCGTGCGCACCATGGACGGCAACTTACCGATCAACGGGCGTGACGAGCGGTGAGCGACAGCACACCGGTACTCGAAGCGCCCGCGGACTGGTTTAGATTGCCCCGGATCGGCCTGCCTGGGCAACGGCTCCGCGGGGCGAGGATGATCCCGCGTACGAACGGTATCGACGGACTGATCTGAGAAGCGAGGAGGTTCCGAATGGCTGCGCTGCGGGTCGGGGTGGTGAAGGAGGTCGCCACCGGTGAGCGGCGGGTCGCGTTGACACCGGACGTCCTGGGCAAGCTGAAGGACGCGGGCCTGGAGGTCCTGGTCGAGGCCGGAGCTGGCGCCGACGCCTGGTTCCCCGACGAGCGCTACGAGCAGGCCGGCGCGACGATCGTCGAGAGCGCCAAGCTGTACGCGGACGCCGACGTGCTGCTGTCCGTGGGGCGTCCCGACACGGGGCAACTGCGTTCGGGGCAGACCGTCATTGCCATGCTGGCCCCCCTGCTTGATCCGCAGTTCATGGCTGAGCTCGCGCAGCGCGGCGTCACCGCCGTCAGCCTCGACGGACTGCCCCGCACGCTGACCCGCGCGCAGGGCATGGACGCCTTGTCGTCCCAGGCGAATGTCGCGGGCTACAAGGCCGTTCTCGTTGCCGCCGACAACTTTCACCGGTTCTTTCCGCTGCTCATCACTGCGGCCGGCACGTCCAGGCCGGCCGAGGTTCTGGTGCTCGGCGCCGGCGTTGCCGGCCTGCAGGCGATCGGTACCGCCAAGCGCCTCGGAGCGATCGTGCGCGGCTACGACGTGCGCCCGGCCAGCCGCGAGGAGGTCAAGTCGCTGGGCGGCCAATTCGTCGAGCTCACCTCCGTCGAGTCCGGCGCGGGCGAAGGCGGTTACGCTCGCGCGTTGACCGCCGAGGAGCAGGCGGCCCAGCAAGCCGAGCTCAGCGACCACATCGTCAAGCACGACATCGTCATCACCACCGCCCAGGTACCGGGGCGGCGACCCCCGCTGATGGTGAGCGCCGACGCGGTCGCCCGGATGAAGGCAGGTTCCGTCATCGTCGACATGGCGGCCTCGGATCTCGGCGGCAACGTCGAGATCTCCAAGCCGGGCGAGACGTTCGTGACCGACAACGGGGTGACGGTGATCGGCGCGGGCACGCTGCCGTCGCACATGGCCACGTCGGCGTCCAATGCCTACTCCCGCAACATCACCGCGCTGCTGCTGCACCTTGTTTCCGACGGCGCTCTCGCCATCGAGCAGCTGATCGCCGACAGCGACGAGATCGCGGCCGGCGTCCTCATCACCCACGACGGCTCGGTCATTCAGGCTGCGACCGCCGCGCTGCTGGATAAGGAGTCCGCACCATGACCGGTTCCTTCGTCGGAGACATGACGATTTTCGTGCTGGCCCTGCTCGTGGGTTTCGAGGTGATCAGCAAGGTGCCGGCCACCCTGCACACGCCCCTGATGTCGGGGGCGAACTCGATCCACGGCGTGGTGCTGGTCGGCGTCATCATCCTGTCCGGCTACGTGCATGGCACCCTTGGCTACGTCCTGACGTTCGTCGCGGCCGCCTTCGGTGCCGCCAACGTCGTCGGCGGGTACGCCGTCACCGACCGGATGCTGCAGATGTTCCGCAAACGCCCGGTTCCGGCCGCCGCGAAGCAGGACGCGAAGCAGGACGCGAAGTGAGCCGCGTCGAGATCGGGATCCGCTTCGCATCGCTGTTCGGTGCGGCCTGCTTCGTCCTGGGGCTGCACTTCATGAACTCCCCTGCGACCGCTCGCCGCGGCAACCAGCTCTCGGCATTCGGGATGTTGGTCGCTGTCGTCGCGGTGCTGATCGGCGTTGGCGACAGCCAGGGCGCAGCGCACATGAACGCCACTCGGTGGGGCGTCCTGCTCGCGGGCACACTCATCGGCGGCGCGTACGGGCTGTACTCGGCACGCACCGTGCAGATGACCAACATGCCGCAGCTGGTGTCCCTGTTCAACGCCGTCGGAGGTGGTGCTGCGGCGCTCATCGCGATCACCGAATACCACCTGGATGCTCATCTGCCGGCCGGCACCGCCACCGCGACCGTGCTCGATATCGTCATCGGCGGCGTGACGTTCTCGGGATCGGTGCTAGCCGCGGCCAAGCTGCAGGGATACCTGTCCAAGCCGGTGTCCTTCGCCGGGTCGCGGTTGGCCTCGGGCGTCGTAGCACTCGCCGCGGTCGGTGGCGGCGTCTGGATCGTCGCCGGCGCGCACAACCAGCTCGTGCTGCTCGGCGTCGTGATTGCTGCCGTGCTCTTCGGCGTGCTGATGGTGCTGCCCATCGGCGGCGCCGACATGCCCGTCGTCATCTCGCTGCTGAACGCGTTCACCGGCACCGCGGTGGCGATGGCCGGGTTCGTGCTCGGCAATCCGATCCTGACGATCGCCGGGGCACTCGTCGGTGCGTCCGGCGGCATCCTCACCAAGCTGATGGCCGCCGCGATGAACCGCTCGGTGGTCAACATCATCGCCGGCGGCTTCGGCACCGGTGCGGTCGGCACCGACGCGGTCGAGGGCGCGGGTGGGCCGGTGAAATCGATCGCCGTCGACGACGCCGCGCTGCAGATGGCGTACGCGTCCAAGGTGATCATCGTCCCCGGCTACGGGCTGGCCGCCGCCCAGGCTCAGCACGAGTGCCGCGAGTTGGGCGAGGTGCTGGAGGCACGCGGCATCGAGGTGTCCTACGCGATCCACCCGGTCGCCGGACGCATGCCCGGGCACATGAACGTGCTGCTCGCCGAGGCAAACGTGCCCTACGACCAGCTCAAGGAGATGGACGAGATCAACTCCGAGTTCGACCGCGCCGACGTGGCATTGGTCGTAGGCGCGAACGACGTCACGAACCCCGCGGCACGGCGTCCCGGCAACGCGGTGTCGGGGATGCCCATTCTCGACGTCGATCACGCCAAGTCGATCATCGTCGTGAAGCGCTCGATGGCCTCGGGCTACGCGGGTATCGACAACGAGCTGTACAGCGACCCGAAGACGTCGATGTTCTTCACCGACGCCAAGAAGGGGCTGGCCTCGCTCGTCGCGGCCACCAAGACCCTCGTGGGCTGAGCGTGAGCTCCGGTCCGGTCCCTGGCGACCTAGAGTCCTCTCATGGAGTTTCGACGTCTGGGTGATTGCGGTCTCGTGGTGTCCGTCGTCGGCTTGGGCACCAACAACCTCGGGATGAAGCTCGACGACGAGCAGAGCCGCGAAGTCGTGGACGCCGCCCTCGACGAGGGCATCACGCTGTTCGACACCTCCGACTCCTACGGGGCGTCCGAGGAACGGCTCGGCGCGCTGTTGCAAGGCCGTCGTGACGACGTCGTCATCGCGACGAAGTTCGGCAGCGACGTGCGCCGCCGCGGCGGTGACAACGGCGAGGACTGGGACGCGCGAGGGTCGCGCCGCTACATCCGCCGCGCCGTCGAGTCCTCGCTGCGACGGCTGCGCACGGACTGGATCGACCTGTACCAGCTGCACCGCCCGGACCCGTCGACGCCGATCGAAGAGACGCTCTCGGCGCTGTCGGATCTGGTCCACGAGGGCAAGGTGCGCTACCTGGGCAGTTCGAACTTCGCCGGCTGGCAGGTCGCCGAGGCAGAGTGGACGGCACGCACCCGCGGCTACGAGCGATTCGTCAGCGCCCAGAACGAGTACAACCTGCTCCAACGGCAGATCGAGACCCACCTGGTGCCCGCGCTGGAGGCGTACGGCATCGGACTGCTGCCGTTCTTCCCCCTGGCCAGCGGGCTGCTGACCGGCAAGTACCGCCGCGGTCAGGCACCGCCGCAGGGCAGTCGAATCCAGGCGTGGGGCCGCGAGTCGGTGCTCACGGAGGCGGCCTTCGACCTGGTGGAAGGCCTGGCAGCATTCGCCGCCGCCCGCTCGCTCTCCCTGCTGGATGTGGCGATCGGTGGCCTGGCCGCCCAGCCGGCAGTGGCGAGCGTGATCGCCGGGGCCACATCGCGTGCCCAGGTGAGCGCAAACGTCGCAGCGGGCACCTGGCAGCCCGGCTTGGACGACTTGGCCGAACTCGACACGCTGACGGCCTAGGTGCTGCGAACCGGCCGTGGCTGCCCGCAGCCGGCGCCGTCGCGAGAGGCCCCGATTGTGAAGTCGGGTTATGCTCGCTGGACCGACGAGTGGTGGGGAGCATATGAGCACCAGGCGTAGGACTATGGCTGCCGCGGCGGCGGTGGCCATCGTCGCAGGCGTCGCGGTCGGCTACGCCGTCCTGCGAAGGCCACCGGCGAGCCGGCCCGCGCCGGCTCCGCAGGCTGTCGCGCCCACGTATGTCCCGCCATCCCAGCCTCCCGTTGCTCCCAGACCGCCTGCGTTACCGCACGATCGGGTGGCCCCGGCGGCGCCCACCGCGTTCGAGATGACCGGCCCGGCGTTCGTCATCAAGGCCAACGTCTGCGAGATGGAGTTCGTCCGCCCGCTCAATCCACCCGGCGACCAAGTCCACACGGTGTGCTGGGTCAGGTCCCAGTTCGGGGTCGCGCCGGGCAACAAATCCAGCGGCACGAGCTACATCCTTGGCCACTCGTGGGCGCAGCAGAAGCTGGTGTTCAATCCGATTTCGGAGCTGGCGACTAAGCAAATGGACAGAGCGCACCCACAGCTGCAGAACGGCGTCCCGACCTATCCCGTCAAGGGCCTCAACGGCTATCGCATCATCCTGCGGACCCACAACGGGACGCTCACCTACGTCGTCCGGAACACCTTCGGGGTCAGCAAGGGACAGGCTGCTGACGTCCGCTCGCTGATGGCCAACACTCCCGGGCGGGTTGTCCTGATCACGTGCGCGGTGGGCAATGGCGCCGACCTCGACTACAACATCGTGGTGTACGGCTTCCTGGTGTCCTCGGTCGCCGCTCACCGGGCCTGAGCGCAGGCGGAGCCTTCACGCGCGCAGGAATGCGAAGGCGTCCACCTGGCGGGCAACAGCGGCGCACAGCGCGCCGCGGTCCGGGCCGTGGCGCAGGATCTCGCGCGACACGCTAGGCACGACGTTGCGCAGCGCGTCGCCGAAGATTCGGCGGACGTCATCGGCCGTGCCGCCCTGGGCCCCGATACCGGGCACCAGGAAGGCGCCGTTCAGCTTCGCCAGGTCGGTGTCGACGGTGCCGATAGTGGCGCCGACCACCGCGCCGAGGGACCCGAACGGCTCCGCGCCGTCATTGCGTGCAGCCAGTTCGTCCAGCAAGAGCGCAGCGACCGATCGGCCGTCCTGGCCGCATGCACGCTGCACTTGCGACCCTTCGGGGTTCGACGTCAAGGCGAGCACGAACACCCCCGCGCCGTAACGCTCGACCGCGTCGAATGCCGGCTGCAGGGAACCGACGCCGAGATAGGGCGAAAGCGTCATCGCGTCCACCGCCAGCGCTGCGCACGGGTCGAGGTAGGCCCGTGCGTAGGCGGCCATCGTGGTGCCGATGTCCCCGCGCTTGGCGTCGAGCAGGACGAGGGCGCCCGCGCCGCGGCAGGCGGTGATTGTCTGTTCCAGAGCTGCGATTCCCGCCGAGCCGTAGGTCTCGAAGAACGCAGACTGGGGCTTCACCACGGCGGCCGTCGCGCCGAACGCCGCGACGCACAGGTCGGTGAAGGCGCGCAGGCCGTCGACGTCGTCGGTCAGGCCCCACGCTTGCAGCAGGGCCGGGTGCGGGTCGATGCCGACGCACAGCGACCCGCGGGAATCGAGCGCGGCGTCGAGCCGAGCACCGAAGCTGGGGCGCGCATCTTCCCCGCTGGTCATCGGTTTCGCGGACTCGAGCCGTCCGCGGGCGGGGAACGGTGCGTCTGACTGCTGCGTCATGACGCGGCTGGCTCCGACGCTGCGGGCGCCACCCGCTGCTCGGGCGCGCGGTGGGCATAGCCCACGGCATCGCCCAACGAAGCGAAGCCCCGTTCTTCGAGCACCGCCTCAAGTTCGGCGAGCACCCGCACCGGCGCGGAGGGGTCGCCAAAAACGGCCGTGCCGACCGAAACCGCAGACGCCCCGGCAAGGATGAACTGCAGGGCGTCCAGACCACAACGGATGCCGCCCATACCGATGATGGGATAGCTGGGCAGTTTCTGGTGGACCTGCCATACGCAGCGCACCGCCACCGGCCGGATCGCGGGACCGGACAACCCGCCGGTGACCCCGCCGAGCGCCGGGGCCATCGTGTCGGTGTCGATGACCATTCCGAGCAGCGTATTGATCAGCGAGAATCCGTCTGCTCCCGCGTCGGCGCACGCGCGGGCGATGAGGGTGATGTCGGTGACGTCGGGAGACAGCTTGGCGAAGACCGGCAGTGCCGGGTCGGCCGCGCGGCGCACGGCTGCGATCACCCGGGCGGAGGCGTGCGCGTCACAGGCGAACACCTGACCGCGGCTCTCGACGTTGGGGCAGGAGATGTTCACCTCGAGCATCGACACGGCAGCGTTGCCGTGGAGCTTGCGGGTGATCTCGACGTACTCGTCGGTGTGCCCGCCCGCGATGGAGACCACCGTGCGCGCCCCGTGCGACGCGAGCCACGCCAGATCGTGCTCGATGAACGAGTCGATGCCCGGCCCCTGCAATCCGATCGAATTGAGCATGCCGCTCGGGGTCTCGGCCATCCGCGGAGTCGGCCGCCCGGACCGCGGGCGAGTCATGATCGATTTCGTCACCACCGCGCCCAGCGCGGCGACGTCGAAGAACTGGTGCAGTTCGCGCCCCGCGGCCGCGCATCCGGAGGCGGTCAGGACCGGGTTGGGCAGCGTGAGCGTCCCCAGCGTCGCGGTCATGTCGGTCATGTCAGTGCCGGCCTTCCGAAGACCGTTCGCGGGAGGTCTGCGTCATCGCATCGGCACCCACCAGGTCGTCAGGAAGGGTGCCCACGTCGGCCCAGCGAACCCGGTCGGCGTCGAACACCGGACCCTCGACGCACGACCGCACGAATCGCGACGCACCGTCGGCACCCCTCACCGGCAGCACGCAGGTCATGCACACTCCGATGCCGCACGCCATCGCCTCCTCAACCGCGACCTGGGCATGGATCGCGTGGGCCCGCGCGACCTCGCCGACGGCACGCAGCATGGGCATCGGGCCGCAGGCGTAGACCACCTCGGCGTTGATGCGCTCGATCGCCTCGGGCAGCACGTCGGTGACTCGCCCGAGTACCCCTGCGGAACCGTCGTCGGTCGTCACCGTGACGGCGCCGATCGTCCGCCTGGCGGCTAGTTCGCCGAACAGCCGAGACGCCGTCGACGCGCCCACCACCATCTCGACCGGTGAGCCCGCCGCGATCAACGCGGTGGCGAGCGCGATCAGCGGCGCGGTGCCGTACCCGCCGCCGACCAGCACGGCCGGTGCGGGGCCTGACGGCATGGGGAACGCGGTACCCAACGGACCCACGAGATCGAGCGTCTCGCCCGCCTTGCGCTGCAACAGCCAGTTCGTGCCCGGCCCGCGGGCTGCGACGACGAACTGCACGGTGCCGGCGAACTGCCCGGACGGCGTCGCTGCGCAGATCGCGAACGCGCGGCGCAACACCATCGAGGTGTTCTCGCCGCCCACCGCGACCGCGACGAATTGGCCGGGCTGAAAACCCGTCGCCACCCCTGGCGCCACCGCGGTGAACTGGACGTACTCCCCGATCCTGGCCACCGCGAAGATCTCGGCGCTCTCCTGGACCGGCCCCACGATTCGGTGCAGCGGCGGACCTGGCGTGTCCACGGGTGCACCGGATCGACTCATGTCGAGCGCCAGGAGGCCAGTTGGGCGTGCAGGTCTTGCAGCGAGCGCACCGCGACCTCGCCACGGGTCAGCTCCTCGATGCCCTGAACCGCCGCCGCGGCGGCCTGGACGGTCGTCAAACACGGGATGCCGGCCGACACCGCGGCGGTGCGGATCTCGTAGCCGTCCACACGCGGACCGGAGTTGCCCGGCGAGCCCCAGGGCGTGTTCAGCACCAGATCGACCTCACCGGCGAGGATCCGTTCGACGACGTTGCCAGGTCCGTCACTGAACTTGCCAACCACCTCCGCGGCCACGCCGTTACGCCGCAGCACCTGCGCAGTGCCCGCCGTCGCCAGCACCCGGAACCCCAGGTCGGACAGGCGCTTCACGGGGAAGATCGCCGCGCGCTTGTCGCGGTTGGCGATACTGACGAACACCGTCCCCTTGACCGGCAGCGAACCGTATGCCGCGGCCTGACTCTTCGCGAACGCGCTGCCGAAGGTCTGGTCGAAGCCCATGACCTCACCGGTGGACTTCATCTCCGGGCCGAGGATCGAGTCGACCTGGTCACCACCCGGCGTGTGGAAGCGGTGGAACGGTAACACCGCCTCCTTCACCGCGATGGGCCCGTCGTCGGGCAGGTCGCCGCCGTCACCGGACCTGGGCAGCAGTCCCTCCGCACGCAGGTCGGCAATCGCCACGCCGACGGCAATGCGCGCGGCGGCCTTGGCCAGCGGCACCGCCGTCGCCTTCGATACGAACGGCACCGTGCGGCTGGCCCGTGGGTTGGCTTCCAGCACGTAGAGGATGTCTCCGGCGAGGGCGTACTGCACGTTGACGAGACCACGCACCCCGATGCCCCGCGCCAGCGCCAGCGTCGAGGCCCGCACCGCTGCGATGTCGGCGGCTCCGAGCGTGATCGGGGGCAACGCACACGCGGAGTCCCCGGAGTGGATGCCCGCCTCCTCGATGTGTTCCATCACGCCGCCGAGGTAGAGGTCGGTCCCGTCGTAGAGCGCGTCGACATCGATCTCCACCGCATCGTCGAGGAAGCGGTCGACCAACACCGGGTGGTCGGGCGTGATCTCGGTGGCCCGCGAGATGTAGTCCGACAGGTGCGCCTCGTCGTAGACGATCTCCATGCCGCGACCGCCGAGCACGTAGGACGGCCGGACGAGTACCGGGTAGCCGATCTCGTCGGCTACCGCCTTCGCCTGCTCGAACGAGGTGGCGGTGCCGTGCCTGGGTGCGGGCAGCCCCGCGGCAGCGAGCACCCGGGCGAACGCGCCGCGGTGCTCGGCGAGGTCGATGGCCTCGGGTTGGGTGCCCAGCACGGGAACGCCGGCGTCCTTGAGCCGCTGCGCCAGGCCGAGCGGTGTCTGGCCGCCCAGCGTGCAGATGACGCCCACGACCGTTCCGGACTGCTGCTCGGCGTGCACGACCTCGAGCACGTCCTCGAAGGTGAGCGGCTCGAAGTAGAGGCGGTCGGCGGTGTCGTAGTCGGTCGAGACGGTCTCGGGGTTGCAGTTGACCATGACGGTTTCGTAGCCTGCGTCGCGCAGCGCCATCGCCGCGTGGACGCAGGAGTAGTCG
>JBHEMN010000053.1:0-7238 GCA_046262575.1 Jatrophihabitantaceae bacterium | reverse complement strand
TAGTCACGGCCTGCAGATCCGAACCGGTGCCCGGTTCGGTCATCGCGATGGCCCCGACAAGTTCGCCGGTGGCCAGCTTGGGCAGCCAGCGCCGCTTCTGCTCCACGGTGCCGTAGGAGTTGAGATAGTGAGCCACGATCGTGCTGTGCACCGTGCAACCCAGGCTGGGCGCAGCTGCGCGGACCTGCTCCTCGGCGAGTACCGCCTCGTGCGCGAACGTGCCGCCGCCCCCGCCGTACTCGACCGGGACCGACGGGCAGAGCAGCCCGAGCTCCCCGGCTTTGAGCCACACCTCACGGTCGACGTGCTGCTGTTCGCACCAGCGCTGCTCGTGCGGTGCACATTCCTTCTCGAAGAACGTGCGGGCGAGCTCGCGGAACGCCTCGATGTCGTCGTCGCTCCAGGCGGGGCGGGGTGCGGGCATGACCAGACCTCTCGAGGAAAATGAACTATCCCTTGACGGTAGGCGACGACGCCCGGTCATGATCGGGCGGCTTGCAGACGCGCCAGCGAGCGCTCGCGCCCGAGCAGCTCCATCGACTCGAACAGGGGCGGCGACACCGTGCGGCCGGTGACGGCTACCCGCAGGGGCCCGTACGCGTTGCGTGGCTTGAGTCCGAGGCCGTCCACCAACGTGCCGTGCAGCGCCTGCTCGATGGCCACGGCCGTCCACTCGGTCAGTCCCGTCAGCGCCGGGCTCGCCGCCGCGAGTACCGCCTGCCCGTCGTCGCCCAATTGCTTGGCGGCCGCAGCTTCGTCGACGACGAAATCCGTCTCGGCTACCAGGAGGAAGTGCACCATCTCCAGCCCCTCGCCCAGGGTCTGGATCCGCTCCTGCACGAGCGGTGCCGCGGCCGTGAGCACGGCGGGCTCGGCCACCAGACCAGAGTCCTGGGCGAATTCGGTGAATCGCACTGCGAAGTCTTCGGCTGCGAGCATGCGGATGTGTGTGGCGTTGATGACCTCACACTTCTTCGGATCGAAGCGCGCCGGGTTCGCCTTCACGCCGGTGATCTCGAATTTGGCGACGAGCTCCTCGGGGTTGAAGACGTCGCGGTCGTCGGCTATGGACCAGCCGAGCAGCGCCAGGTAGTTGACCAGCCCCTCGGGCAGGTAACCCGCGGCACGGTAGCCGAGCAGGTTCGACTCCGGGTCTCGCTTGGACAGCTTCTTGTTCCCTTGGCCCATCACGTAGGGCAGGTGCCCGAACTTCGGCACGAAGTCTGTGACGCCGACGTCGATGAGCGCGCGATAGAGCGCGAGCTGGCGCGGTGTCGAAGGCAGCAGGTCCTCGCCGCGCAGCACATGGGTGATCCGCATCAACGCGTCGTCGACGGGATTCACCAGCGGGTACAGAGGCTGGCCGCTACCGCGCACGACGACGAAGTCGGGCACTGTCCCGGCCGCGAACGTAGTCTCGCCATGGACGAGATCAGTCCAGGTGACGTCCTCGTCGAGCATCCGCAGCCGCAGGACCGGCTCGCGGCCCTCCCGGCGCAAGGCTGTCTTCTGCTCGTCGCTCAGGTCGCGGTCGAATCCGTCGTAGCCGAGTTTCGGGTCACGCCCGGCCGCTCGATGGCGGGCCTCGACCTCGTCGGCCGATGAGTAGGACTCGTACAAATGCCCGCCGCCGACGAGCTTCGCGACAACCTCGGCGTAGATCGCGCCGCGCTCGCTCTGCCGATACGGTCCGTACGGGCCGCCGATCCCCGGGCCTTCGTCCCACGTCAGGCCCAGCCAGTGCAGCGATTCGACGAGTTGGCGGTAGGACTCCTCGGAGTCGCGTGCGGCGTCGGTGTCCTCGACGCGGAACACGAATGTGCCGCCGTGGTGGCGCGCGAAGGCCCAGTTGAACAACGCGGTGCGGGCCATGCCGACGTGCGGGTTGCCGGTCGGCGACGGGCAAAAGCGCACCCTCACCTGACTCATTTCGTCCGAACCGGGTTGGTGAGGGCGCCGATTCCCTCGATCTCGACAGTTACCGAGTCGCCGTCACGGAGCGGCCCCACGCCGGCCGGTGTGCCGGTGAGGACGACGTCGCCCGGAAGCAGAGTCATCACTGCCGACATGAACTCGATCAGCGTGCCAAGGTCGTGGATCATCTGGCTGGTGCGGCCGTCCTGGCGCAGTTCACCGTTCACGGCGGCACGTATCCACAGGTCCGCCGGGTCGAGCACGGTCTCGATCCAGGGGCCGAGCGGGCAGAACGAGTCGTGGCCCTTGCCTCGGGTGGACTGCACGTCGGCGTGCTGCTGATCGCGTGCGGTGACGTCGTTGGCCGCGGTGAAGCCGAGGATGTGCGCCATCGCGTTGGCGCGGCTGACGTCGCGGGCCGGACGGCCGATGACGATCGCCAATTCAGCCTCGTGGTCGACGCGGGTGGAGTCGGCCGGCAACCGGATCGTGTCGCCAGCGCCGATCACCGATGTCGACGGCTTCAGGAAGATCACCGGGCTGGCCGGGGGGGCGCCGCCCATCTCTCGCGCGTGGTCTGCGTAGTTCCTGCCGACCGCTACAACCTTGCTCGGCAGGATCGGGGACAGCAGCCGCACGTCGGGCAGCGCCCAGCGATCACCCGTGAACGTGAGCGCACCGAAGGGGTGCCCCTCGACGACCGCCACCGTGAGAGCCTCGATGGCTGCGTCGGCCGGCCCTTCGACGCTTCCCCATGCGACGCCGGCGGGCCCAGCGGCCGAGCCGGGATGAACGAAGCGAGCGATACGCACGATCGCCAACGCTACCGGGCACGGCGGGTCAGTCCGTTGGGCGATGCGCCAACGTGTGCACCCTGCTCATCGCGCATACTTGGACGCGTGAATCCCCCACTGTCGGGTATCCCGATCGCGAGGCGCCGACATTTCGCAGCCACCCTGGGCCTGTTCGCGGCCTTGTTCGTCGCAGTCGGCGTCGTCGCCGCCACCGGCCCCGCGCCCGGGATCGTGCGGGTGTTTTCCGCGATCGCGCTCGGTGTCGCGGCCTTGCTGGCGGCGGTGGCGTGGGGCGTGTCCCACAGCGTGACGATCGACGTCGCCGCAGCCCGGCTGGACACCGCCATCGAGGACGTCGTCGCCTCGCAGGGCGGGAACGGCAGGGTCCTGACCTGCAGCTGCGGCCACGACCACGATCCCGACGAGATGCACGTCAGCGGCGAGCCATGTGAGCACGACGGCACGGGAACTGAGTGCGCGCGCAGCTGCGATACCTGCGTGCTGGCGTCGCTGCGCCCGTCGCCGACGCACTCGCGCATTGAGCGGCTCGCGCGGGAGCCGCGCTGACAACGCGAGTACTCGCCTACCGGAGGCGGGGAACCTAGGGCAGCAGCCCGTAGCGGACGGCGTCGTGCAGAGCCAGCCATGACGCCTCGATGACGTTCGCGTGTACGCCGACCGTGGTCCATTCCCGGTGCCGGTCCGACGTCTCGATCAATACCCGCGTGACGGCATCCGTGCCGTGCTTGCCCGGCATGATGCGCACCTTGTAGTCGGTGAGCTCGAGCTCGGCCAGCCGCGGGTACACCCGTTCGAGCGCCTTGCGCAGGGCTCGGTCCAGCGCGTTGACCGGGCCGTTGCCCTCTTCGGTGGAGATGGCGCGTTGGCCGCCAGCGAACACCTTGACTGTCGCCTCGCTGAGGATCGTGCCGTCCTCGCGGCGATCGACGATGACCCGATAGGACTCGACGCTGAAGGGGGCTAGCGCGGCTCGGTCCGCCGGTGCATCGAGTTCGTCGCGCAACAGCAGCTCGAAGGACGCGTCGGCCGCTTCGTAGGACCAACCCTCGGCCTCGCGGGCCTTCACCCGCTCCACGACCCGGCTCACCACGTCGGGCCGGCCGGCGACGTCGACGTCGAGCTCCCGCGACTTCAGCTCGACCGAGGCCCGCCCGGCCATCTCGGTAACGAGGATGCGCTGGTCGTTGCCCACAATCGTCGGATCGAGGTGGTTGTACATCTCGGGCGCGACCTTGATCGCCGAGGCGTGCAGGCCGGCCTTGTGCGCAAACGCGGACGCGCCGACGTAGGGGGCGTGGGTGTCCGGTGCAAGGTTCGCAATTTCGGCTATGGCGTGCGCGACCCGTTGCATCTCGGCCAGGCAGCCCTCGGGCAGCACGTCGCGGCCCATCTTGGTCACCAGCCCGCCGATCACGGAGAAGATGTTCGCGTTGCCCGCCCGCTCGCCGTAGCCGTTGGCCGTGCCCTGCGCGTGCGTCGCTCCGGCATCAACCGCGGCCAGGGTGTTGGCCACCGCACAGCCGGTGTCGTCCTGGGTGTGGATTCCGAGCCTGATGGTGGCGCGACGCCGCACCTCGGACACGACCTCGTGCACGCCCATGGGCAGCATGCCGCCGTTGGTGTCGCAGAGCACCCCGACGTCCGCACCGGCCGCAGCCGCCGCATCGAGCACGCGCAGACCGTAGTCGGGGTCCTGCCGAAAGCCGTCGAAGAAGTGCTCGCAGTCGAGGAAGACCCGCCGGCCCTCGGCGCGCAGGAACGCGACCGTGTCACGCACCATCGCCAGGTTCTCCTGCGGCGTCGTGCGCAGTGCACGCTCGACGTGGCGCACATCGGACTTGGCCACGAGAGTGACGACCGTGGCCCGCGAGTCCAACAGCGCGCGCACCTGCGCGTCGTCCTCGACCCGTACCCCGGGCTTGCGGGTGGCACCGAACGCGACGAGGACCGCGTTCTTCAGGGCCAGCTCCCCGTCGGCTGCGCGCGCGAAGAACTCGGTGTCCTTGGGCATCGCCCCCGGCCAGCCGCCCTCGATGAAGCCGACGCCGATCTGGTCCAGCAGCCGGGCCACGGCCAGCTTGTCGGCCACCGAGTAGGTGATGCCCTCACGCTGCGCGCCGTCGCGCAGCGTCGTGTCGAAGACGTGGAAGTCGTCGGTCTGCATCGGTTGTCCTTGTTATGGGCTGCCGCTGGGTTCAGGAAAGCAAAAGACCCTCCACGGGAGCGGAGGGTCTGCGCGTCGGAAGGAACTGGGCCGACGCGCTAAGTGATGATGAGCTGGAACTGCACGAGTGCGAGTCTGCCACACTTTGCCCCGCTGCTACCCGGCCCCGCACGGCTTTCCCCGCTGCTACCCGGCCCCGCACGGCTTTGCCCCGCTAAGGACCGCTTTCAGGGCCGCAATGCGAGCTTCAGCGGGACAAAGCGGGACGACGTCGGCAGGACGACGTCGGCGGGACGACGGCGGCGTCCGACGGCGTCAGGCGGCGTCAGACGGCGGCGAGCTTGGCCAGGCGTTCGCCGATGTCTGCGGTCGAACCTGGGCGCTGCGGGTCACGGGTGGCCAGATCGGCCTCGACCGCCGCCTCGACGCGTGCTGCGGCGCCGTGCTCGCCGACATGGGTGAGCAGCATCGACACCGAGAGCACCGCCGCCGTCGGATCGGCCTTGCCCTGGCCGGCGATGTCAGGTGCTGATCCGTGCACCGGCTCGAACATCGACGGGTTCGTGCCGGTGACGTCGAGGTTGCCGCTGGCCGCGAGCCCGATGCCGCCGCACACCGCGGCGGCCAGGTCGGTGATGATGTCGCCGAACAGGTTGTCGGTGACGATGACATCGAAGCGACCTGGGTCGGTGACCATGAAGATCGTCGCCGCATCGACATGCTGGTAGGCCGTCGTGACATCGGGGAAGTCCGCTGCGACGGCCTGGACGGTGCGCGACCACAGACCACCCGCGTTGGTCAGCACATTGGTCTTGTGCACCAGCGTCACATGCTTGCGGGGACGCGCCTGCGCCCGGGCAAAGGCGTCGCGCACCACCCGCTGCACCCCGAAGGCGGTGTTGACGCTGACCTCGGTGGCGATCTCGTGCTGCGAACCCTTGCGCAACACTCCGCCGTTGCCTGCGTAGGGACCCTCGGTGCCCTCGCGGACCACGACGAAGTCGATAGCCGGATCGCCGGCCAGCGGGCTCGTGACGCCGGCGTAGCGCTTGGCCGGGCGCAGGTTGACGTGGTGATCGAGTTCGAAGCGCAGCCGCAGCAGCAGACCGCGCTCGAGCACGCCGGAAGGTACCGCCGGATCGCCGACCGCCCCGAGCAGGATCGCGTCGTGCTCGCGCAGCTCGGCGAGCACCGAGTCAGGCAGGAGTTCACCGGTGCGCTGCCACCGCGCGGCACCCAGGTCGAAGTGCGTCGACTCGACACCGGGCAACGCAGCGTCCAGTACGCGCAGCGCCTGTTCAGTGACCTCGACACCGATCCCGTCGCCCGGAATCACCGCAAGTCTCATGCGTTGCACCTTAAGGTCGGCAGGGACTGGGTCACCGGGCAGCGGTGCCCTCGGTGTAATCGTCGTCGCCAACCTGCACCCACGACATCAGCCCCCGCAGCTTGCGACCGGTGTCTTCGATGGGATGCACCTCACCCTTGGCGCGCAGTGCCGCAAACTCCGGTGCGCCCGCGTCCTGGTCGGCGATGAACCGCTCGGCGAACGCGCCGCTGCGGATGTCGGCAAGCACGGCTTGCATGTTGGACTTGACGTGCGGGTCGATCACCCGGGGGCCGGAGACGTAGTCGCCGTACTCGGCGGTGTCCGACACCGACCAGCGTTGTTTGGCGATGCCGCCCTCGTACATCAGGTCGACGATCAGCTTGAGTTCGTGCAGGCACTCGAAGTAGGCGATCTCAGGGGCGTAGCCGGCTTCGGTCAGCACCTCGAAGCCGTACATGACCAGCTGAGAGGCGCCGCCACACAAGACGGCCTGTTCGCCGAAGAGGTCGGTCTCGGTCTCCTCGGTGAACGTCGTCTTGATCGCACCGGCACGAGTTCCGCCGATGGCCATGGCGTAGGACAGCGCCAGCGCAAACGCGTTGCCTGACGCGTCCTGCTCGACGGCGACGAGCACCGGCACACCCTTGCCGTCGACGAACTGCCGACGCACCAGGTGGCCCGGTCCCTTCGGCGCCACCATCGCGACGTCGACGTTGGCCGGCGGGTCGATGTAGCCGAAGCGGATGTTGAAGCCGTGCCCGAAGAAGAGCGCGTCGCCGTCCTGCAGGTTGGGCTCGACCGACTCCGCGTACAGCGACCGCTGCACGTGATCCGGCGCCAGGATCATGATCAGGTCGGCCTCGGCGGCCGCCTCGGCCGGCGTCACGACCCGCAGGCCCTCCGCCTCGGCCTTGGGCCGGCTCTTCGAGCCCTCGGGTAGCCCGACTCGGACGTCGACGCCCGAGTCGCGCAGCGAGAGCGCGTGCGCGTGCCCCTGGCTGCCGTAGCCCAGGAC
>JBHEMN010000052.1:0-9529 GCA_046262575.1 Jatrophihabitantaceae bacterium | reverse complement strand
CGACCGGCGTCCCAGGTAGCGCCTCGAGTCCGCATCCCACCGACGCGATCCCGTTGCCACCACATGGGTTCGAGATCCTCGACATCGCCGCGATCGAAGACCTCGTCGAGGTCCCGGCCGCCGAGGTGATCACGGAGGCGGCGGTCATGTTGATGAATGCGTCGGCCGAGAAGCTGGGGCTGTCCCCGGACGGCGAGCCACGGCTCGACCTCGAGGAGGCCCGCCTGCTGATCACCGCGCTCGCCGGTCTCGTCGCCGCGTCGCAGGAGCACCTCACCGCGCACCGCGAGCCGCTTCGCGAGGGGCTCAAGACGCTGCAGAACGCGTTCCGGGAAGCATCCGCTCATCCCGACGCGCCCGGTGAGGGACCGGGCGAGGCACTGGTGTCCTAGCCGGGGTGTCCGACGTGGTGGGGACGACGCGGATCGGCATCTCGGGGTGGAGGTATCCACCGTGGCGCGGGGTGTTCTATCCCAACGGGTTGGCCCAGCACGCGGAGCTGAGCTACGCAGCCAGCAAGTTGTCGACGATCGAGATCAATGGCTCGTTCTACTCGCTGCAGCTGCCCTCGAGCTACCGGACCTGGCATGACCAGACTCCGGACGACTTCGTGTTCTCCGTCAAGGGCGGGCGCTTTATCACGCATATGAAGAAGCTGCGCGACCCGGAGATCACGCTGGCCAACTTCTTCGCGTCCGGCGTACTCGCGTTGCGTGCCAAGCTCGGGCCGATCCTGTGGCAGCTGCCGCCGAATCTCGGTTTCGACGCCGAGCGGCTCGCCGCCTTCTTCGCCCGGCTGCCCCGCTCAACCGGCGAGGCGGCCTGGCTAGCCAGGCACCACGACGGCAGGCTCAAGGATCGGGCGTTGACCGACACCGACGCCGACCGCCCGATGCGGCACTCGCTGGAGGTGCGGCACGCCACCTACCTGACTCCGGCGTTCACCGAACTGCTGCGCGAGCACCAGATCGCGGTCGTTGTCGCGGACACCGCCGGCAAGTGGCCGTTGATCCGCGAGGTGACCGCCGACTTCGTCTACGTACGACTGCACGGCGACGTCGAGCTGTACACCAGCGGGTATTCCGACGAGGCCCTCGACTCGTGGGCGGCCTATATCCGCGGCTGCGCCGACACTGGCCACGACGTGTATGCCTACTTCGACAACGACGTCAAGGTGCACGCGCCCTTCGACGCGATGTCACTCGCCCGCAAACTCAGCTGACCGCGCTGGCGAAGGACCCCGGCTCCCGGGGGGCGTACCGGCGTTCAGCGGGCGTTGGCGTCGTACCAGTTCAGCACCCGGGTCGCGCGGAGCGTGTTCCATCGGCTGGGTCGCCCGTCACCGTCCTCCATCGAGAAGTGCACCGCGCCGGCATGGGAGTTCTCCAGTAACCAGGTGATCCGTCAGGCTGCCGCTTCGAGCGCAGCAATGCGACCGCCTCGTCGATTCGCGGATCCGGAGGGTCACCGGCTGGCGCGAGCGGTCCGTCAGCGGCAGACGTCCTTGGTCAACACGCGGCCCTGGAGGTCGACGTGCATCATCGGGCGCTGTTGCCCGTCCGCGCTCGCGTCACTCCTCGGCTGCGGCGCCGGGCAGCTTCTCGCTGATCAGGTCCATCACCGAGGAATCGGTCAGGGTGGTGACGTCGCCGAGTTCGCGGTGATCGGCCACATCGCGCAGCAACCGCCGCATGATCTTGCCTGATCGGGTCTTCGGCAACTCCGGGACGATCATGATCTGGCGCGGCTTGGCGATCGCGCCGATCTCCTTGGCCACGTGGTCGCGCAGCCTCGTGACGAGCTCGGCTCCCTCGGCCTGCTCGGTCGGCCCCCCGCCGCGCAGGATCACGAACGCGACGATGCCCTGTCCGGTGCTGGAGTCGGTCGCGCCGACCACGGCCGCCTCGGCCACCGACGGATGTGACACGAGGGCTGACTCGACCTCGGTGGTCGAGATGCGGTGCCCCGAAATGTTCATGACGTCGTCGACGCGCCCCAGGAGCCACAGGTCGCCGTCGTCGTCCTTCTTGGCGCCGTCTCCGGCGAAGTAGTAGCCGGCCTCGGCAAAGCGTGACCAGTACGTCTCCCGGTAGCGTTCCGGATCGCCCCAGATGCCGCGGAGCATGGCCGGCCATGGCTCGGTGAGCACCAGGAAGCCACCGCCACCGTTGGGCACCGACTTACCGTCGTTGTCGACGACGTCGGCACTGATGCCCGGCAACGCCTTCGTCGCTGAGCCAGGCTTCGTCTCGGTGACACCCGGCAACGGGCTGATCATGATCGCACCGGTCTCGGTCTGCCACCAGGTGTCGACGACCGGTACCTTGTCGCCGCCGACGACGCGGCGGTACCACATCCAGGCCTCGGGGTTGATCGGCTCACCGACGGAGCCGAGCAGCCGCAGCGAGGACAGATCGTGCTTGGCCGGGACGTCCTCGCCCCACTTCATGAACGTGCGGATGGTCGTCGGCGCCGTGTACAAGATGTTGATCTTGTATTTCTCGATCAGCTGCCACCACCGGCTCTCGTCGGGTGTATTCGGCGTGCCCTCGTACATGAATGAGGTCGCGCGGTTGGCCAGCGGCCCGTAGACGATGTAGCTGTGCCCGGTGACCCACCCGATGTCGGCACCGCACCAATACAGGTCGGCGTCCGGTTTGAGGTCGAACACTGCGTGGTGGGTGTAGGCGACCTGGGTCAGGTAGCCGCCCGTCGTGTGCAGGATCCCCTTCGGCTTGCCGGTGGTGCCCGAGGTGTACATGACGTAGAGCGGGTGCTCGGCGTCGAAGGACTCGGGTGTGTGCTCCGTTGACTGGTTGTCGACGACGTCGTGCCACCACACGTCTCGGCCCTCGGTGAACTCGGTGTCCTGACCGGTACGGCGCACGACCAGCACGGAGCGGACATCCGGGCACTTCTCCAGTGCTTCGTCGACCGCGGGCTTGAGGGCCGACGCCGCGCCCCGGCGGTAGCCACCGTCGGCGGTGATCACTATGCGGGCGTCGCAGTCGGTGATTCGGTCCGACAGTGCGGTGGCCGAGAAGCCGCCGAAAATCACCGTGTGCGGCGCCCCGAGACGGGCGCAGGCGAGCATTGCGATCACCGTCTCTGGGATCATCGGCAGGTAGATGGCGACCCGGTCGCCGGACTTCACGCCCAGTTCGGTCAGGGCGTTGGCGGCCTTGCATACCTCGTCCTTGAGCTGGGCGTAAGTGAGCGTGCGGGTGTCGCCCGGTTCCCCCTCCCAGTGGTAGGCGACCTGTTCGCCGTGCCCGCCCTCGACGTGGCGGTCGAGGCAGTTGTAGGCGACGTTGAGCGCGCCCCCGACGAACCATTTCGCGAACGGTGCATCGGACCAGTCGAGCACCTGCGTCCAGGGAGTGGTCCAGCTCAGGCGCTCGGCCTGCTTCGCCCAGAAGGCCAGCCTGTCCGCGGAAGCCTCAACGTAGGCACCTGCCTGGACGTTGGCCCCCGCGGCGAACTCCGCGGCCGGCGGGTACCGGCGCTCCTCATGGGACAGATTGGACAGTGTCTCGCTCATGGCTCGAACCTAGCGCGGGTCAGTTGCGATGACGACGCCACTCGCGAACCTGCGTCGGCTTGAGCCTTCCGCTGCGAGATACGGCCATGTCGATCGTCGTGGTGGCCAGCCCGCGCCGGTGCTCAGGGCTAGGCAGACAAGGCCGTACCGAGGGAGTCGGCACCCGCGAACCTGGGGGCGCCCTTCTCATAGAACACGTCGAGTTCGGTGATCGTGAAGCCGGCGGTCCTCAGTAGGTCAACGATCGGCCGGGTGAGGTGGCAGCCGGCCAACATCCGCTTGTTGAGCGGCTCGAGACGGCGTTGCCACCGGCGCACCGCTTCGTCGGGAGCCAGCCCGTGCTCTAGGAAATGCAGGGTTCCCCCGGGCTTGAGAACCCGGCGGATTTCGCGCAGGGCGGCGACAGCGTCGGGAATGGTGCACAGGGTCCACGTGGAGAGGGCGGTGTCGAAACTGTCGTCCGCGAAAGGCAACGACTGGCCATCCAGGCCCGAGCGCCGCACGGGCACGCTCGACGCCTTGAGGCGCTTGTGGGCGAGCTGCCAGCCGACGTCGGCCGGTTCGACGGCCGCAACACTGGTAACGGCCGGCGGATAGAAGGGGACGTTGAGTCCCGAGCCGAAACCGATCTCGACGACGTCTCCCACGAGACCCTCGCAGACCCGGCGGCGCAGCGCGGCCACCGCCTTCGTGCCACCAGCGAGGTTGATGATCCTGGGAACGACCCGCTCGTCATAGCAGCCCATACCGTCTCCCCTCGATGGGGCTCGCCCCAGGGCGGGTGATCGCCAAGAGCGCCCGCAGGCGGCGCATGACGTCCACGGCCTGATCACGGTCCAGGCGCTGTACGGCATAGATCGCCAGCGTCTCTTCCCCCGGCAGCACGATGCGCGCAAAGCGCACCCGGCTCGGGAACTCGACGCCGACGACGACGTCCCACGGCACGGTGCGCCAGCCGCCGAAAAAGGCCCGCAGTCGCAACGATTCGCGGTCTGCGTGCAGCCGGGGCCGGGTGAGGGTGAGGAACAACCCGCCCAGGACCACACCTATCGTCGCGGTGGCCACCTGGTCCTTGATCCCGAAATGCGCGCCGGCGTTCGCGTGCGGCATCACGATGGCGATGATCAGAAAGCTCGCGAACACGGTCCCCGCACTGGCATAGCCAATCCTGGACATCAGCACCGGCCGGGCCCGCACATCCTCAACGCCGACGTTCATAGCCGGCAGGCGTGGATGTCAGTGACGATGATGCCGCGGGCACCGAGATCCCAGAGTTGATCCATCACCGCGTTGGTGTCCTTGCGCCTGACCATCGAGCGGACCGCCGACCAGCCTCGCTCATGCAGCGGCGAAACGGTGGGCGACTCGATGCCCGGCGTGATCGCAACCGCCTTCTCAACCAGGTCGTCGACGATGTCGTAGTCCATCAACACGTACAGGCGGGCGATTATCACCCCTTGCAGGCGTCGCGCCAACTGCTCGACCCGCGGCGTTGTCGGCGCATCCTGGCGCCGGATCAGCACAGCTTGGCTGGTCAGCAGCGGCTCCCCGAAGATCTCGAGCCCGGCGTTTCGCAACGTGCTACCAGTCGACACGACATCGGCGATCGCGTCCGCGACGTCCAGACGCACCGCGGTCTCAACCGCGCCGTCGAGCCGGATCACCTCGGCGTGTACGCCGCGTTCGGCGAGGTGGGCGGTCACTACGCCGGGATAGGCCGTGGCAATTCGTTTTCCCTCGAGATTCTCCACGCTCGTCGATACCCCGGGCAGGCCTGCGAATCGGAACGTCGAAGCGGCGAAGCCGAGGGGCAGGATCGCCTCGGCAGGCGCGCCGGAGTCCAGCAACAGGTCCTCCCCGGTGATCCCGACGTCCAGGCGTCCGGAGCCGACGTAGATGGCAATGTCGCGGGGACGCAGGAAGAAGAATTCGGTGTCGTTCTCGGCGTCGAGCAGCATGAGGTCGCGGCTGTCGGCGCGCTGCCGGTAGCCGGCCTCGGCCAGCATCTGACTGGCTGGCTCGGCCAACGAACCCTTGTTCGGAACGGCAATTCTGAGCATGGTCTACCTGTCTGCAGGCGGATGGGATCGGGGCGGCCCTACAGATGTCGGTAGACGTCATCGAGCCCGATGCCCTTGCCGAGCATGATCACCGCAACCCGGTAGAGCAGCTGGCTGATCTCCTCGGCCGTGCGCTGCGCGGATTCGTGTTCAGCGGCCATCCACACCTCGGCCGCCTCTTCAACCACCTTCTTGCCCTGCGTATGCACCCCGGCGTCGAGCGCCTCGACAGTGGCCGAGCCAGCCGGTCGGAAACGCTGCCGCTCGGTGAGCTCGGCGAACAGCTGCTCGAAGGTCTTCATGGCGTGGCGCAGCTTACCGGGCCTCGCTCAGGTGAGCCGGGGGTGCATTTGTTCGCCGGCCCGATCCACGATGCCCGCGACCCGGCTGCGTACCGGCACTCGACGATCCGCGCGCTCACCGCGACGGGTGCCCGGACGCGCCTCGCCGCCCCGGCGCAGGCGCCACTGCCGCAGGTGGTGGAACCCGCGCACCGACTCCGGGCGCCTGGCCCGCAGGACGAAGCGCGGGTCATCGCGTAGCGACTCGGCCATCAGCCGATCGACAAGCACCCAGCCCGGACGGCACATCGAAGTGAGTCGGCTGGCAATGTTGACCGTCGAGCCATACACGTCGCCGAGGCGGCTCACGACCGGCCCGGCGGCGAGCCCGACGCGCAGCTGCGGCAGTCGGTCGTCGGTGGCCGCGGCGTCGTGCAGGTCGAGCGCGATCTCGGCACCGTCGCCGGGCGAATCGGCCACGAACAGCACCTCGTCGCCGATGGTCTTGACGATGCGGCCGTGGTGGGCTCCGACTATTTCCGTAGTGGCGGACTCGAATGCCTCGAGCACCCCGCGTAGCTCGGCTTCGGTCGCGTGGCGCGTGAGCGTCGTGAAGCCGGACATGTCCGCGAAGCCGACGACCGAGGTCCCGACCCCGATGGCCGCCGCTTCGGTTGTCACGGACGAGACAACGCGCGAGAAGTAGCCGGCCAGTTGGCGACGCCACACGAACGTCTGGATGTCCTGCATCACCGGCAGCAACTCCTCCACGAACTGTGTGACGGCCTCTTGGGAGGCCAGCAGATCCGGGCGGCTGGATACCAGCTCGATGAGCAACTGTCCTTGCCACGCGGCCAGTCTCGAGAAGGTCTGGCCCAGCATCCGGGTCATCGAGGTGCGCAGTTCATCGTCGATGACCAAGTGCTCGGACAGGAAGTTCGCCTGGCGCAGTGCGGTCACATCACCGTCAGTGAAGAAGACGTCGTCGTCACCGACGGTTGCGAAACCGAGCGCGCGCCACACCCCGCGGGCCTCGTCCGCCTCGATACCAGCGACCTCGCTGAGCTCGGCGCGCGTGTACTTGCGCGGACCGCCGAGCAGCGTGCGCTCGAACCTCTCTAACAGGCTCGCCAGGTCGAGCTCGGCGGAGACCGCCGCTTCAGTGCGAGCGGCGTCGTCGGCTTCGGACATGGCGCCCGCTCAGGTCGTGTGCACGATCAGGACGTCGATCGGCGTGTGGCGGGCCACATCGAGAGGCACCGATCCGATGATTCGCCCCGCGAGGGTGTTCAGCCCCCGGTTGCCGACGACGAGCAGATCCGCGCCGCGGTCCTTCACGACCTTGCCCAGCGTGTCAGCCGGCTTGCCCTGCACGGCGACGGTATCGACCTTTTTGGCACCGGCCTTGATCGCCCGATCTCGCGCACGGCTGACGGTGTCCTCCGCCGGCGCGGAACCGACGACCTGGTAGGCCGCGTCGGCTCCGAGTACGTCCTGGTCGCGGGCAATGGACTTGTCGTGGGACGGGAAGTACGCACACGCGATGATGAGGGTGGCGCCGGCGTCGCGCGCCAACGCTGCGGCCCGGTCGACAGCCCGAAACGATGTCTCGGAACCATCGGTGCCCACGACGACGATCTGATACGCGCCCATGTGCCCTCATCCTTCGAAGCGTGATAACCCAACGTCAGCGACCTTAGCTCCCGCTGCGGGTTGCGGCCCGTACGGACCGGCAATCAGCAGCGTGAGTAGGGCGACAGCGCGACCGCGGTGGCCAGTGCGGCGACGGTGGCCTCATAACCCTTGTCCTCGGTCGAACCCGCCAGCCCGGCCCGGTCCCGGGCCTGGTGTTCGTCGTCGCAGGTGAGGACGCCGAAGCCGATCGGCACGCCCGTGCGTTGTGCGACGAGAGTGAGGCCGGTCGCCGCCGCCTGGCACACGTACTCGAAGTGAGGCGTTTCGCCACGGATCACGACGCCCAGCGCGACGAGCGCGTCGAAACCCGCCGCCGCGAGCCGGGCCGCCGCCACCGGCAGTTCGAAGGTGCCTGGCACCCGCAGTTCGGTGACGTCGGAGACCTGCGAAACGCGCAGCGCCCGGTGGGCGCCGTCGATCAGCCCGGCCATCACCGCGGGGTGCCACTCACTGGCGATCACCGCAACCCGCATGCCGGAGGCTCCCTCGACCGCCGCCCGGTTCGGCGCCGCGTGCCTCATCCGCCGTCACCCTGGATTTCCAACTCATGACCCATCCGGTCGCGCTTGGTCTCCAGATAGCGCAGGTTCTCCGGATTGGCGTGGGCAGGCAGCGGGACGCGGCCGGTGATCCGCAACCCGTACCCCTCGAGGCCGGCCCGCTTGGCGGGGTTGTTCGTCAACAGCCGCATCGAGTGGATGCCGAGGTCGACCAGGATCTGTGCGCCCGTGCCGTAGTCGCGGGCGTCGGCGGGCAGGCCGAGTTCCAGGTTCGCGTCCAGGGTGTCCGAGCCGGCGTCCTGAAGCTGGTAGGCCTGCAGCTTGTGCAGCAGGCCGATGCCGCGGCCCTCGTGGCCGCGGATGTAGAGCACGACCCCGCGGCCCTCGCGCGCAACGGTGGCCAACGCCGCGTCCAATTGCGGCCCGCAGTCGCAGCGCAGCGAGCCGAATACGTCGCCGGTCAGGCATTCGGAGTGCACCCGGACCAGTACATCCTGCCCGTCCCCGACCTCGCCGAACACGAAGGCGACGTGCTCACGCGAGTCGTAACTCGATGAGTAGCCAACAGCAGTGAACTCGCCGTAGCGCAGGGGCACCCGCGCCGAGGCAACGCGCTCGACGAGCCGCTCGAATCGACGGCGGTAGGCGATGAGTTCGGCGATGGAGATCAGCGCCAGATCGTGCCCGTCAGCGAATACCCGCAGTTCCTCGGCGCGAGCCATGTCCGCGGGGTCCTTCTCGCTGACGATCTCGCAGAGCACTCCGGCGGGCGAGAGCCCGGCCATCACGGCCAGGTCGAGCGCAGCCTCGGTGTGGCCGGGCCGGCGCAGCACGCCGCCGTCCTTGGCTCGCAGCGGAACCACGTGTCCTGGCCGCGAAAAGTCTGCCGCCGTCGCGGCCGGGTTGGCGAGCAGCCGGATGGTGCGCGCGCGGTCAGCTGCGGAGATCCCGGTCGAGACACCTTCTCGGGCATCGACGGTGACCGTGTAGGCGGTGCCGCGGCGATCCTGGTTGACGCGGAACATCGGAGGCAGGTCCAGGCGGTCGGCTTCCTCCTCGGTGATCGGCACGCAGATGTAGCCCGAGGTGTAGCGCACCATGAACGCGACCAGTTCGGGCGTGGCCAACTCGGCGGCGAAGATCAAGTCACCTTCGTTCTCGCGGTCCTCGTCGTCGATGACGACAACCGCCCGACCCGCCTTGATGTCGGTGATCGCCCTCTCGATCGAGTCGAGTCGCAGGGTCATCGGGCTGTCTCCAGGAGTCGAGCGACGTACTTCGCAAGCACGTCGACTTCGACATTGACCGGTGCTCCGGGCTGCTTGGCGCCCAGGGTGGTCGCGCGCAGGGTCTCGGGAATCAGTCCGACATCGAACCAATCCGGGCCGACCGCGGTGACGGTGAGAGAGACGCCGTCGACGGCGATCGAACCCTTCTCGGCCACGAATCGGG
>JBHEMN010000051.1:0-3680 GCA_046262575.1 Jatrophihabitantaceae bacterium | reverse complement strand
GGCGAGGCTCTTCGGTCGGCACACGAACTGGGGATGGCGCCGTTCGTTGCCCGGCTCGAGCAGCTCGACTCGCCCCCTCCTCCGACCGATCAACCGCTCACCGCGCGGCAGTTCGAAGTCGCTGAGCTGGTCGCGCAGGGGCTGACCAACAGGGAGATCGCAGAGCGGCTCACGCTGTCGGAACGCACGGCGGAGAACCACGTCCAGCACATCATGACGAAGCTGGGTCTGCCGAACCGCAGCGGCATCGCTGTCTGGGTCACGCAACGGAAGTTGAGTACCGCGGACGAGTAGTTCCCCGGATGTGTCCGCGGTGTCGCCCACCTAGCGTTCGGTCATTCAATGAACCGAAGCGAGGAATCCGATGGAGACCAACGTCGCCGCCCGACCTGACGAACTGATCTGGTCGATCACGAACTCAAGCGTCACCTCGCGCGCCCTGCAGGTCGCCGCGGAGCTCGGAGTGGCCGACCAGGTCGGCGAGGCCGGCACACCGGTGGCCGAGGTTGCGTCACGATGCGCGGTCGACACAGGAGCGCTGGAACGGCTGCTGAACCTGCTGTCTGCCGTGGGCATCTTCACCGTCGACGACGGCGTGCTTGCGCATACGGAGGCGTCCTTGCTGCTGCGCGACGACGATCCGGGCTCGCTGCGTCCGTTCGCGCGGATGATGGGCCTGCCCTCCATGTGGCAGGCGCTCGGTGCACTCGACCACGCCGTACGCACCGGCCGGCCTGGCATGGAACTCGTCGACCCCGGCGGATTCTTCGGGCTGCTGGCCAACGCGCCGGCCGACGCGGCCGTGTTCCACGCGGCCATGCAGGCACGTGGACAGGCGTTCGCCGCGGCAGTCGTGCACACCTACGACTTCACCCCCTTCAAGCGAATCGTTGACGTGGCCGGCGGGCAGGGACACTTGCTCCGCGCGTTGCTCGACGCGATTTCACACGCGGAGGGTGTGCTTTTCGAGCTTCCCCCGGTAGCGGCGTTGACTCCGTCCGCCGGGCGCCTGACCACCGTCGCCGGCGACTTCTTCACCGACCCGTTGCCGAGCGGCGACGCCTACCTGCTCATGGAGATCCTGCACGACTGGCCGGATGACCGCTGCATCGACATCCTGACCGCGATTCGGCGCGCCAGCCAGCACGGTGCCGTGCTGCTCGTCATCGAAGCAGTACTCGACGAGGGGGCGCCCGACCCCCGCACGCACAACCTCGACGTGATCATGCTCGTCATGACCGGTGGGCGCGAGCGCACCGTCGCCGAGTTCCGCCGGCTGCTGGGCAGGGCGGGTTTCCAGCTCACCTCCATCACGCCGACCGGCGGCCCGATGCGGATCGTCGAAGCCGTCGCCGTCTGACCGTCCATCCCCTCCCATCCGTTCCACCGCACGAGGAGACAGCCATGCACGCAGTCGTGTTCCAGGTCGATTTCAAGCCCGAGTGGCGCGGCGACATCGACGCCGAACTCGATCAGCTCGTCGGCTTCATGAAGAGCACCCCCGGATACATCCGAGGGACGTGGACCAGCAACGGCAGCCAAGGCCTCAGCTTTCTCGTCTTCGACAGCGAGTCCGCGGCCCGCGCCGTCGCTGACAACGCCCGCATGCCCCAGGACGCATCGGTCACACTGCGGTCGGCCGTCGTGTACGAGATAGCACGGGATATCTGACTCGACCCAGGTCTGACGTACGGTGACCGATCCATATGGCGGCGTGGTCCGAACTGCTGGACCGCCCATATCGACGCGTAGCGCGCACGGTCTGCGGCTACGTGTTTCACCATGCTCCGCCGTGCGCGCTCCTGCGACGCCTACTTCTCAAACCGGTCCGGCGATGCCCACCAGGTTGCTAGCAGGATCGCGGAAGTGAGCGACAATGACCTGCCCGCCCTCGTTGCGCTGGGGCGGAAGAACAGTTGTAGCTTCGAGCGCCTCGGCGCCGGCCAGCGCCTCGGCAACGTTGGTCACGCCGACGTAGAAGATGGCGTGGCTGTCGTATCCGGGGCCTCCACCGATACCACCTGCGGCTGGCGGCGTTTGTTCGCTCGGCGTGATGAAGGAGTATTCGGACGTCGAGGACACAGCCTCCGCGACAGGGGCGCCGGGCGGAGCGTCCCAACCGAACAGTTGTGCGCAGAAGTCGCGCAGGCGGGCGGGGTCGGGACCGATCAGTTCGACGTGAACAACTGGATTACCCATCTACCGACCCTTCCACGCAGCGCCTGCTCATCGGTATGAGCGTGACCTCCGGATGGCAAACGGACCGATCTGCGCGAGCCGCTCAGGCGCGACGCGTGCTCGATACCGATGGTTCTTGGGTCACCACTTCATGTCACACGGTCACAGCGCGTGACGACAGTGCTCGTGTTAGGGAACGCCCACGTGATGACGGCACGGGTTCGCGCGGCGTTGTCCCTGGCGCGGCCTGTTCGATAAGGCTCTTCGTGATCTTGGTATGGTAGCCAGTGCGGTAGCCACCGACGTGGTACAGATAGTGCGAGGCGCGCGGTACGCTCCCGTTCTAGCTAGCAATTGCGCGGCTTCAGGCGGCGTTGGCCATCGATCCCATGTCTCGAAAGCGTGTGTGGTTAACAGCCACCGTGGGTTCGAATCCCACCGCCACCGCCACAGAACCCTTATTTCATAAGGGTCTTTGCATCCCGCCTTAAAGCAGATGCATGGTCAGCAGTGTCGATGCCGGCTGTTCGGTGGCTACCACGGACGCCGAATTTGGCTACAACGGACCACGGGACGGGCATGGAGCCCGCCGAATCCGGGGGGCTCTAGCCCGAAAGGCCGACGATTCGAAGGCGTGTAAGTAGGCGTCCGAAATGTGCGGTGCGTTGGCGAACGATCGAGCGTCATGGTGGCGGCAGATCAGCGCTGAGGGTGAGCCGGCTGCGACGTGGTGTGGCTGGATTTCCGACGGGTATCGCGTACGTCTCGAAGGCATCTGCTTACTGCGGATTTATTGCTCAACCGCAAACAGCACTAAAGCCAGTACGGCGGTGCGCGAGAGCAATTGTCAAATGTTGTGGGTGAGCCGCTTCGGCCACCCATGGCGGCGGTGATGGCGTCGGGAGAATATTGAGGGGACGGCTTGGTCGGTCGGGCCTTACTGTTCGAAGCATGAACTTGCGTGCTGCTACTTCCGAGGACCAGTCAGGCGTAGAGGAAGTCGTCGCAGCGGCGTTCGACGAGCCGGTCGACGGCGGTGTCGTGCGAATGATGCGACTGCTGACATCCTCGGGTGCGGAGCGTGCCAGCATCATCGCGGTCGCCGAGGACGAGGTCGTCGGTCATGTGCAGTTGAGTCGCGGGTGGATCGACGCGCGCGAAGCACTAGTCGAGGCCCTTGTTCTCAGCCCACTGTCCGTCACACCAACACGGCAGAACCGGGGGATCGGCACTGCGCTGGTCGAAGCTGCTCTCGCCGAAGCCGAGCGACAGGGCAGCCCGGCCGTCTTTCTGGAAGGCTCTCCCACCTACTACGGCCGACGCGGATTCCAGGCAGCAACCCCGAAGGGTCTCTCGCGACCGTCACCGCGAATACCTGACCGCGGCTGGCAGGTCGCGCTGCTCCCCGCCCACGAGACTTGGATGACGGGCCAAGTCGTGTACCCGGATGCATTTTGGGTGACGGACAAGGTTGGCCTGAGGGACCCGGAGCTACGGCAAGT
>JBHEMN010000050.1:0-5941 GCA_046262575.1 Jatrophihabitantaceae bacterium | reverse complement strand
CACCGACACCGTCCCGGGGTGGGTACGCGGCGGCGCAGGCACGGGGACGACGGGCAGCGCCAGGTCGGTGCGTACGTCGGCGAGTTCGGCGAGGAACGCGCCGGCGTCCATCGGTCGACCGGCGGGGTCGCGGTCGGTCGCGCTCACCACCAGTTCGTCGATCTCGGACGGGATGCCCTTGACCCGGAAGGATGGCGCGGGCACGCGGCTGTGCACATGCTGGTAGGCGACGCTCATGGCCGATTCACCGTGGTAGGGCGGCCTGCCGGTGAGCAGCTCGAACAGCATGATTCCGCAGGAGTAGACATCCGAGCGCTGGTCGGCGCGCCCACGGCTGATCTGCTCGGGGGCGCAATAGGCGACGGTGCCCATCATCAGCCCCGTGCGGGTGGCTGACGGATCGGACTCGACCGCGCGGGCCAGCCCGAAGTCGGCCACCTTCACGATGCCCTCGCGCGACAGCAGAATGTTCTCCGGCTTGATGTCGCGATGTACCAGGCCGGCACGGTGGGCTGCCGACAGCGCGCTGAGGACCGGTTCCATGATCGAGACGGCCTCAGCCGGGGAGAGCCTGCCGCGCTCGCGGATGAGCTCGCGCAGGGTGCGACCGTCGACGAGCTCCATGACCAGGAACACGTGGTGACCTGCTGTGCTCTTGTCCAGGCCCTGGTCGTACACCGACACGGCGTTCAGGTGGCTCAGCCGGGCAGCCGCGCGGGCCTCACGGGTGAACCGGTCGCTGAAGGCGGGGTCGGCCGACAGCGCCGAAGACATGACTTTGACAGCTACGAGCCGATCGAGCCGCTCGTCGACTGCCGAGTAGACGGTGGACATGCCGCCACGGGCGATGCGGTCCAGGATCCGGTATCGGCCTTCGAGCGTTCGGCCGACCAGAGGATCGGTAGTCGCCGTCTGCACGGCGACGATTCTACGGCCGCGATCCCAGCTCGCTAGGACGCCGCACCGCTGGTTGCCGCCCATGCGGCGGGGCCCCAACACTTAGGGTGGGCGCTGTGGCCGAGCTCGGGGACGGGACGGGAGAGCCCGGCCGCGGCGTCGCCGAACTGCTCGCCGATGCCGACCGGCCGGGCGGCTGGCTGCTGCTCCTGGACCGGATCAGGCAGTCCTACGTCGATCTCGATGACCCGAGCTACCTCGACTTCGAGTACGTGCAGGCGTTCGCCGAGGTGCTCGACGCGTTGCCGCCGGGTCCGCTGGACGTCACCCACATCGGAGGTGGAGGTTGCACGTTGGCACGCTACGTCGCGCAACAGCGGCCGGGCTCCTCCCAGATCGTGCTGGAACCCGACGCCGCATTGACAGCACTGGTGCGCTCCCGGCTGCCGTTCGCTCGGGGGACGCGGGTGCGAATTCGGCCGGTGGGGGGGCGCGTGGGGGTCGCCGCGCTGGCGGCGGCGAGTGCCGACGTCGTGGTCCTGGACGCGTTTCACGGCGGGCGGGTGCCGGCGGAGCTGACGACCGCCGAATTTTTCGCCGACGTCGCGCGAGTGCTTCGGCCTTGCGGGGTGCTCCTTGTGAACGTCGCCGACGGACCCCCCGGCCAGTTCGTCCGACGACTGGTGTCGACAATGTGCGCCGCGCTACCTTCGGCGCTGCTGATCGCCGACCCTGCCGTGCTGAAACGGCGGCGCTTCGGCAACCTTGTCCTCGCCGCCTCGCGCCACGAGCTGCCCGTCGCGCAGGTGACCCGGGCCGTGTACGCCGCAGCGTTCCCGCGCCGCGTGCTCGCCGGCCCGGAGCTGGCCGCCTTCGCAGGTGGCGCTGCCGCGCTGACCGACGCCGCTCCGATGCGCTCGCCACAGCCTCCCGAGGAGATGTGGCGGGTCGGTGGCTGACAGGATCGCCGCCATGCCGATCGAAGGTCGCGTGCGCACCGACCGGTCGCCTTCGCTCGGGCACTCGCCCGGCTCGGGTCCTGAACCGCATGGCAGGCTGGCGCACGTGGAGCTGCTGACGATCCCCGAAGCCGCGCAAGCGCTCGGCGTCCGGGTCACCCGTGTTCATCAGTACCTGCGCGACGGGCAACTCGTCGGCACGCGCGACGAGAACGGCCTGCGCTGTGTTCCATCCCTGCTCGTGCAGGACGGGGTGATCGTGAAGTCGCTCTCGGCCGTGATCACGCAGTTGCGCGACGCCCGATACAGCGACGCGGAGATCGTCGAGTGGCTCTTTCGCAGCGACGACTCACTGCCGGGCACACCCGTGCAGGCGCTGCGGGAAAACCGCGGCACCGAGGTGAAGCGCCGCGCGCAGGTGGCGGGCTACTAGCGCACCCTCGGATACCGCGCAGGCTGATCACCGACCGAGACGGTGATCCGCGCCGTCGGCGACGGCTCAGGCGTGCCGCTCGGTGGCGGCCAGGACCAAGGCGTCCAGCGCCGCCCGAGCGTCGTCGCTGATCGCGTCGGTGCACAGCGCTTTGCGGGCTTCGTCTGCGCGCAGCGCGATGCGTTGCTCGACCTGATGTAGCGCGCCCGTCGCGACGATCACCTCGCGCAGTGCGGCGAGCCGATCCTCGGCCAGCGCTCGGTCACCGAGACAACGGCGCAACAGGGTCGCCTGAGCCTCGCTGGCCTGGCTCATCGCCACGGCGACCAGCAGGGTGCGTTTGCCCTCGAGCAGGTCGTCGCCGGCAGGCTTTCCGGTGCGGCTCGGATCTCCGAAGACGCCAAGGACGTCGTCGCGCAACTGGAATGCCTCGCCGAGCGGCAACCCGTAAGCACTGAGCACGGCGAAGACCTCCGCCGGCGCGCCTGCCGCCGCCGCGCCGAGGTGCAGCGGCCCTTCCACCGTGTACTTGCTGGTCTTGAACTTCGCGACCCGTAGGGCGTCCTGGGCGGAGAAATCGCCGCGGGCCTGGACCAGGACATCTAGGTACTGACCGGCCATCACCAGTTCGCGCATGTCGTCCCAAACACGACGGGTTCTGGGCAGGTCCGCGAGGGCCAGACCGGCCGCGGTGAACATCGCGTCGGCCCAGGACATCAGCAGGTCACCGAGCAGGATCGCCGCCGCGGTTCCGAACACGTCGGCGTCGCCAGTCCAGCCGGACGCCCGGTGCAGGGCCGCGAATGCCGCATGGGCCGCAGGCCGCCCGCGGCGGGTCTGCGAGGCATCCATCACGTCGTCGTGCACGAGCGCGCAGGCATGCAGCAGTTCGAGGCTGGCTGCGGCGGTGACGAGCGCGCGATCGTCGGCCGAGGCCGGCCGGACCGTGCGCCAGCCCCAGTAGGCGAAGCTCGGGCGCAGCCGCTTGCCGCCGTTGAGGACGAAGGCCCGGGCCGCTTCAGCCACCGGTTCCAGGTCGGCGCCGACCTCGGCGAGTGCCGCCGTGCGCGAGTCGAGGAACCCTGCCAGGGCCGAATCGACGCGCTCGATCAAAGCGTCGATGGGGCCCGTCACGCGCCGGACACTACGCTCGCATCATGGCGCGGACGGTGCGGGACTGTTTGGCGACGGGGCGACCGACGATCTCCTTCGAGTTCATGCCGCCGAAGACCCCCGAGGACGAGCGCCGCATTTGGCAGACGATCCGTGAACTCGAACCGCTGCAGCCCTCCTTCGTGTCCGTTACCTATGGAGCGGGTGGTTCGACCCGCGACAACACCATCAGCGTGACTGAGCGCATCGCCTCCGACACCACGTTGCTGCCGGTCGCGCATCTGACGGCCGTGAACCACTCGATCGCGGAATTGCGGGCCATCATCGGCCGTTTCGCCGACGCCGGGATCGTCAACATGCTGGCGCTGCGTGGCGATCCGCCGGGTGAGGTGACCGGCGAGTGGAAGCGCCATCCTCAGGGTGTGGCGTACGCCTCGGACCTGGTCAGCCTGCTGGCGGCGCATGGCAACTTCTGCATCGGCGTGGCCGCGTTCCCTTACAAGCACCCTCGCTCGCCCTCCGTCGAATCGGACACAGAGCTGTTCGTGGCCAAGTGCCGTGCCGGCGCGGACTACGCGATCACCCAGATGTTCTTCGACGGCGAGGACTACCTGCGCCTGCGCGACCGGGTGGTCGCCGCGGGCTGTGATGTACCGATCATCCCGGGCCTGATGGCGGTCACCACCATCGGCACCATCGAACGTTCGGAGCAGCTCTCCGGGGCCCCGTTCCCGCGAGCCCTGGCGCAGAAGTTCGAAGCGGTGGCCCACGACCCGAAGGCCGTGCGGGCCCTCGGTATCGCCGAGGCCACCGGGCTCGCGCAGCGGTTGCTCGACGAAGGAGTGCCGGGCCTGCACTTCATCACGATGAACTACTCCAAGGCGACGCGGGAGATATCGGCGAACCTGGCGCTCGCCACGTTGGCCTAGTGTCCCCGCGTGGGTGCCGTTCAGGCGGACTCGATGCGATTCATGACCAGCGGCAGCCGGGCGCCGAGCACCGCGAACGGTCGCGAGTCGCCCGGAAACAGGTAATGGCGGGCCAAATCCACGAAGCCAACGTGCCGGTAGAGCTGGAAGGCCCGCGTGTCGGAGTCCGGCGTCGAGAGCAGCATCGCGCGGTGCGGGATGCCGGTAGCGAGTGAGGCGAGGAGCCGGCGCCCGATCCCCTGACCCTGGTGCTCGGGCAGGACGTGCAGTTCGGACAGCTCGAAGGACTCGGTCAGCCAGTCATCGGCTGCCTGGTTCGTCATCGCCATGCGCACCAGATCGTGCCACCACTGTCCCGGCCGGGTCGAGTAGCCGTAGCCGAAGCCGAGCATGGTGCCGTCCTCACCCAGCGCCGCCCGACACTCGAAACCCTCGTTCGTGACGTGCCGGCGCGCGGTCACCGCGCGTTGCGTCCCCGTGTAGGCCGGATATTGCATCGCGCGGACGTAGATGGCCATCGCCTCGTCGACGTGCGCGACGAACTGCTGACCCGACCACATCTGGATGTGCGGATCGCTGATCGCCGGTCGCTGCGCGCGCCCCATCCGTCGATGGTGCCGTACGCAACGCCCGACTGCGTAGGGCTACCACTGGCCGGGCGGCCATTCAGTGCACTGGCTACACGGTCAGTGCAGGCCGCACTCGGTCTTCGCCAGGCCCGCCCAGCGCCCCGCGCGGGCGTCCTCGCCGTGGGCGGTGCGCCGGGTGCACGGCGCGCAGCCCACCGAGCCGAAGCCGTCGAACAGCAGCGGGTTGACGAGCACGCCGTGCTCGGCGATGTAGGTGTCGACGTCATCCTGGGTCCACGCTGCGATGGGGTTCACCTTCACCATCGAGCGCCGGTCGTCCCACTCGACGACCTTCGCATCAGCGCGCGTGTGGACCTCGTCGCGCCGCAGCCCGGACGCCCATGCGACATAGGACATCAGGCCCTCCCGCAGCGGCATTACCTTGCGCAAGGCGCAGCACTGGTCGGGGTTGCGCTCGTACAGGCGAGGACCGAAGCTGGCGTCCTGCTCCGCGACGGTGCGCTTGGGAGCGAGGGTGCGCACCGTCACTGGCAAGGTCGCGGCGACGGCGTCGCGCGTGCCGATCGTTTCCGCGAAGTGATAACCGGTGTCGAGGAAGAGCACGTCGACGCCCGGGCGGACTCGCGAGGCGAGGTGGGGCACGACCGCGTCGGCCATCGAAGACGTCACGCACCAGCCCGAGCCGAACTGCTCGTCGGCCCAGGTGAGGATCTCCAGCGCCGAGGCATCGGCGAGTTCGACGGCGGCGCGTTCGACGAGTGGGCGCAACTCTTCGCGTGCAACTACAGCAACCATGCTTCCTCCGCTCGGCTTACATAAGCCGCGAAGGGCTCGCCTTCTTCCCGGCGCGCCAGATAACCGCGCAGCACCCGCTCGGCGTAGTCCGGCGCCTGTTCGGCACTGACCTTCAGGCCGCGAAACTTGAGCCCGAACGCGGCTTGGGTGCCCATCTGCCCGCCCAGGTGCACCTGGAACGCCTCGATGTCGCCATCAGCACCCTTCTGGACCATGCCCTTGAAC
>JBHEMN010000049.1:0-5259 GCA_046262575.1 Jatrophihabitantaceae bacterium | reverse complement strand
GGACCCGCCAGCCGGCCGACTCGAAACGGCGGGCCGAGGCGGCAGCGAGGCCGGTGATCGTGGAGTTGTTCAACACCGTCAGCGGCGGCCGGGTGATGGCCGGCCGGGGGGCGGCGGTGCGGTGCACGCGCGGATGCACCGCGGCGGGCGGGGAGGGACGGCGAGTAACGCTCGGGCGTACCGAGGGGGCCGGGGCGGCACTAATCTGCGGGGGCTGCGGTGCCGGCGAATGCCCCGCCAGTCCCGCGCTGCTCTCCGAAGGCCGGCCGCGCAGCCCCACCAGCACCGCCACCGTGGCGACGATCGCCATCAACGCGATGCCGGCGCCGACCACCCGGTCGCGCCACGGCACGATTGCCGCGGACGGGCGGTGGGTGCCGTTCGTCGCCGTGCCGCTCAGACGTCGATGCCCAGCCGGCGGGCCGACCGCTGGCGCTGCCGGGTCGTGCGCAGCCGGCGCAGGCGCTTGACCAGCATCGGATCGGCGATCAGGGCCTCGGGCCGGTCAATGAGAGCGTTGAGCACCTGGTAGTAACGGGTTGCCGACATGTCGAACAGATCCCGTACGGCCTGCTCCTTGGCACCGGCATATCGCCACCACTGCCGCTCGAAGGCGAGGATCTCGCGGTCGCGGCGGGACAGCGCCTCGTCGACCGGGGAGTCGGCTGCCCGCGACTGTGCTGCGGCGTCCATCTGCCTCCTTCGCCGACAAGATCCCACAGCCGAATGACAAGTCTGTCATTCATACCGGGCCATTAGAACATGAGTGCAGCAGTGACAGAGGTAGGCGGGCCGGCGCAGTTTCGCTCAGCCGCCGGGACCGTGCTGGGGCACTGAGAGCAGGTGGTCGCGCACCGCGCGGCTGATGTCGCCAAGTTGACGCACCTGCGCGGGAGTCAGCCGGTCGAACAGGTGCCTGCGGACCGCCTCGACATGACCCGGTGCCGCGGCCTCGAGGGCGGCGAAGCCCTCGTCGGTCAGCACGGCAACCGTCCCCCGAGCATCGGTCGGGCAGGCCTGCCGGCGAACCCAACCGGCCTCCTCCAGCCGGCCGACAGCGTGCGACAACCGGCTGCGTGAGGACCGCGACCGGTCGGCCAACTCGCTCATCCGCAGGGCGCGCCCTTCGGCTTCCGACAGCCGGACCAGCACCTCGTAGTAGGTGTGCGGCATCCCGGCGTCCCGCTGCATGTCCCGCTCCAACTCGTCGGCCAGCAGGCGATTGGCCTCCAAATACGCCCGCCAGACCCGCTGCTCTTCGCGGCTCAGCCAGCGTGACTGGGCCTTCCGATCCGCGTCCATGTGCTCATCGTACCGCCTTGGTTGAGTTCTCAACTATTCTGCCGTACACTCCCGGTTGAAGGTTCAACTATCTGAAGGAGCCGCGATGACCACCCCCAGCAGCGTTACGCAGATCCCGGGCTACCTCGCCGGCACCTGGGCAATCGACCCCGTGCACTCCGACCTGTCGTTCACCGTCCGGCACATGATGGTGAGCAAGGTGCGGGGCAAGTTCCGCCACGTCGAGGGGCAGATCATCACCGCCGCGGACCCGCTGGCCTCGTCGGCCACCGCGACGATCGACCTGGCCTCCTTCGACACCGGCAACGAGCAGCGCGACAACCACATTCGCTCCGCCGACTTCTTCGACATCGAGAAGTACCCCACGATGACCTACCGCAGCACTGCCGTCCGGGTCGCCGACGACGGCTTCGTCGTCGAGGGCGAGCTCTCCCTGCACGGCGTCACCCGCCAGGTCCCGCTCAAGGTCGAGATCAGCGGCTTCGGCGCCGACCCCTACGGCGGCACCCGGGCCGGCTTCTCCGCCACCGGGGAGATCAACCGCCGGGACTTCGGCATCGACATCTCCATGCCCATGGACGGCGGCGGGGTTGTCGTCGGCGACAAGGTCCAGTTGCTGCTCGAGATCGAGGCCGTTTTGCAGGCGCCGGCCGCCTGAAACAGGCGGCTGTGCCATCGTCTGCGACCATGCGGATATTGCTGATCGGTGCGCCCGGATCCGGGAAGGGAACCCAGGCGGTCAAGATCGCCGAGCACTACGGGATCACGCACATCTCGAGCGGTGATCTCCTACGCCAGCATGTCGCGGGCGGCACCACGATCGGTCGGGCGGTCAAGCAGTACGTCGACCGGGGGGATCTGGTCCCCGACACCTTTGTGATGGACATGCTGCGCAAGCCGGTGGTTGCCGCCAACGAGCGTGGCGGCTACGTGCTGGACGGGTTCCCGCGCACCGTCGAGCAGGCCGAAGCCGCGTACGCCACGGCCCGCGAGCTTGGCGTGTCGGTGCAGATCGCCGCCTTCCTCGACGTGCCCCGCGCGGAGCTCGTCCGCCGACTGCTGGCCCGCGGTCGGGGCACGGACGACACCGACGACGTGATCGCCCACCGGCTGGAGATCTTCGACGAGCACACGAAGCCGATGCTGGACTACTACGCCGAGCGCGAGGAGCTCGTGTGCGTCGACGGGTCTGCCCCGCCGGCCGAGGTGACAGCCGCGTTGCTGGCCGAGTTGGACAAGGTGCGCCCGGTGATCTCCTGACGGTCCGCGCCATTGCCACGCGATGGAGCCAGGGCGCCTCACTGGAGCTGATCAAGTTGGACATACACCCACCCGCGGGCTGATCATCGGGCCCGTGACCACACACGCCGAGCACGACCGGCGGGTCCGCCGGCTGGCGGCCGACTACGCCGCGCTGCCGCCGGACCAGCCGGTGCGACTGGCCAAACGCACCTCCAACCTGTTCCGCGGCCGGGAAAATCTGCGGCCATCCCTGGACGCCAGCGGCCTGGACGCGTTGCTGGCGGTCGATCCGGTGGCCCGATCGGCCGATGTGCAAGCGATGACCACGTACGAAGACCTGGTCGACGCCACCCTGCCGCACGGCCTGATGCCGCTGGTCGTCCCGCAGCTGAAAACCATCACCCTCGGCGGTGCGGTCACCGGCCTGGGCATCGAGTCGTCGTCATTCCGCAACGGCTGCCCGCACGAGTCGGTCACCGAGATCGAGTTGCTGACCGGCGCCGGCGAGGTCGTCACCGCCACCCGCGACAACGAACACCGCGCCCTGTTCTATGGCTTTCCCAACTCGTACGGATCTCTGGGGTACGCGACCCGGCTGCGCATCGAGTTGCAGCCAGTGCTTCCGTTCGTCCACCTGCGGCACGTCAGGTATTCCGACTTCGCGAGTTACTTCGACGCGGTCGCGCGGGAGTGTGCCGGCGGTGAGCATGACTTCATCGACGGCACCGTCTTCAGTCCGGACCGGATGTTCCTCACCCTGGGCAGTTTCGAAGAGCAGGCGCCCTACACCAGTGACTACACCGGCATGGACATCTACTACCGCTCCCTCGAGCACCGCCGTGCCGACCATCTGTCCATTCGCGACTACCTGTGGCGTTGGGACACCGACTGGTTCTGGTGCTCGCGCGCCTTCGGCGTGCAGCGCCCCGCTGTCCGACGGCTGTGGCCGAAGCGCTGGCTGCGCTCCGATGCCTACTGGAAGATCGTGGCCTTCGAGCGGCGGCACGGTCCGGTCCGCCGGCTGGAAGCCCTGCGCGGCCGGCCGGCGCGCGAGGACGTGGTGCAGGATGTCGAGATCCCGGTGCAGCGCGCCGCGGAGTTCCTGCGGTTCTTCACCGACGAAGTGGGCATCAGCCCGGTTTGGGTGTGTCCGTTGCGCCAGCGCGATCCGGCGGCCGTCTGGGACTTGTACGCCCTCGACCCGGACACGCTCTACGTCAACATCGGCTTCTGGTCCACGGTGCCTTTGCCGGCGGGCTGCGCGGACGGTAGGTACAACCGGATGATCGAACGCGAGGTTGCCCTCCTCGATGGTCGCAAGTCGCTGTACTCCACCGCCTACTACGACGAAGAGGAGTTCTGGGCGACGTACAACGGCACCGCGTACGACCGGCTGAAAAAGGAGTACGACCCCGACGGCCGGCTCCTCGACCTGTACGCAAAAACCGTCCAACGCCGATGAGGAGAGCATCATGACGAGCGCACGAGGGCCCATCGCAGCGGTGCTCAGCACGGTGATCGGCTCCGGCACTCCACTGGCCATCACCGCCTACGACGGCAGCCGGTCCGGGCCGGCCGACGCCGAGGTCGCCCTGGAGATCCGGTCACCGAAGGCACTGAGTTATCTGGTGACGGCGCCCGGCGAGCTCGGATTGGCCCGCGCCTTCGTCGCCGGCGAGCTAGACCTGCGGGGCGATATCTACACCGCGCTGACCTACCTGTCCCGCTCCCACGTCGGCGAGACCACCTGGGCGGAGCGGATGAGGTTGCTCCGGGCGATCGACCCCAAGGTCGTCCGCCGGGTCGAGCCGCCGCCGGAGGAGGCGCCCAGCCTGCCGCGGCGCGCACTGCACGGCCTGCGGCACAGCAAGCGCCGCGACGCCGAGGCGATCGCACACCACTACGACGTCTCCAACCGCTTCTACGAGTGGGTGCTGGGGCCGTCGATGGCCTACACCTGCGCAGTATTCCCCCGGCCGGACGCGACGTTGGAGCAAGCGCAGGAGGAGAAGCACGACCTGGTGGCCCGCAAGCTCGGGCTGGCCGAAGGCATGCGTCTGCTCGACGTGGGATGCGGCTGGGGCGGCATGGTGATGCACGCCGCCCGCAAGTACGGCGTGCGCGCGCTCGGCGTCACCCTTTCGCGGCAGCAGGCCGAGTGGGCCCAGAAGGCGATCGCCGACGAAGGCCTGACCGAGCTGGCCGAGGTCCGGCATGCCGACTACCGCGACGTGAGTGAAGGTGCCTTCGACGCCGTCTCCTCGATCGGGCTGACCGAACACATCGGCAAGCGCGAACTGCCGGCGTACTTCACCTTCCTGCTGTCCAAGCTGCGTCCGCAGGGCCGTCTGCTCAACCACTGCATTACCCGTCCGACCACGACCGAGCGGGCCCGCAGCGGCCCGTTCATCGACCGTTACGTGTTCCCCGACGGCGAGCTGTGCGGCGTTGGTCATCTCATCTCGGTGATGCAGGACAACGGCTTTGAGGTCCGACACGAGGAGAACCTTCGCGAGCACTACGCCAAGACGCTTACCGGGTGGTGCGCCAACCTGCAGGCGAACTGGGAGGAGGCGGTGGCTGAGGTCGGCCTCGGCCGCAGCCGGGTCTGGGCGCTCTACATGGCCGGCTCCAGGCTGGGGTTCGAGCAGAACACCATCCAGCTGCATCAGGTGCTGGCCGTCAAGACTGCCGGCGGTGACTCGGGGATGCCGC
>JBHEMN010000048.1:0-3799 GCA_046262575.1 Jatrophihabitantaceae bacterium | reverse complement strand
CCCGCTCACGCAGCCGTGGCCGGTCGTCGGGGGGAACCTGGCATCGACACTCGTGGGAGTGGCTGCTGGACGCATCATCGACGACACCGCGTTGGCGGCCTCAGTGGCCGTGACCGTCGCGATCATGACGATGATGTTGCTGCGTTGCGTCCATCCACCCGGTGGAGCGTGCGCGCTGTTTGCCGCCGTCGGAGCGCCCGCGGTTCACCACCAGGGCTTCGCGTTCGCGATATTCCCAGTCGCGGTGAACACCGTCCTGCTCCTGGGGATCGCCACAGCGGTAAACAATCTGACGGGTCGGCGCTACCCACACATGCCACGCGCCGTCCCACCGGTGGCGGGCACCGAGCCGGCGGCGAGCGAACGGCTCGGCATGCAGACAGCGGACATCCAAGCCGCTATGGCACGGCTCGACCAGGGCCTGGACATCCTCCCGGCCGATGTCGTGGCACTGATGCGCGACGCCGAGGCGCACGCGCTGGATCGCCAGCTCGGCCGGCTGCGGGTCGACGCGGTAATGGCGCGCGACGTGATGGTCGTGCTCGAGTTCGAGACCGTGTACCGGGTGCGGCTGATCATGAACCAGCACCACGTCAAGGCGGTGCCCGTCGTCGACGCCGACCGCAAGGTGGTCGGGATCATCACGATCTACGACCTCTTCAGGCTCGGCCTGGCCAATCTCGATCCAACCAGCAAGGTAATGTCGAGCCCGGTCGCGACGATCAAAGCGTCTGCGCCGGTCGCGAGTCTCGTCGCGCTCATGACCGCCCAGGGCCTACGCCACATCCCGGTCGTCGACGACACCGATCGATTGGTCGGCATCGTGACGAGGACCGAGCTGATCGCGGTGCTGAATCAGGCGCTCGTCAGCGCACGGGGTATGCAGGTTGACGATTGACCTGCGTCTGGGACGACGGCCATGTTTGAGGTTCGGCGGTGCCGGGTAACTCTGGGCCATGTGGACTGCGGTGGTCATGGTCGTTCTGGCCTTCGCTTTCGGGTGCGCCAGTGAACTGGTGCGGAATCAATGCCGCCGAATGGTGAGCAGCCCTCACCCCGCGCCGCGATCCCGTGGCCGAACGGTCGTTCGACCGGTCGCCCAGCCCCGCCGGGCCCTGTCGACGGACGGGGTAACGACTGCCGTTGCCGCGTAGGGCGGACATCCGCCCGTCGCTCAGCCGCCGCGGGGGAGTTCGCGCCGCGTGGTGACTCGGCAGACCCTGGACATCGAGTTCCGGGATCGCCACCCTGACACCATGCAGGAGCAGGCAAGCCGCCTGCGCGAAGGCGCCGCACCGCCGCGGCCTTCGGGCCACGCGGCGCCGGCCGGTTCCGGAGGCATCTCGCTGCGCGGACTGGTGCAGGCGATCGCCGAGCAGGCGGCCGTCGTGGCGGCGGCGCTCGGGCGCCTGTACGAGGCGGCGTTCGTGATGGCGGACGCGGCCTGCGGCCCGTACCTCGGCACGGTCGGCGACGCCATCGACCCGCGCCAGCAGGGACGGGTGCAGGTGCTGATAGCAGAAAGCGCGGCCGAGCCGAAGTGGGCGCTGGTGAGCCGCCCCGTAGGCGTGACCAGAACCCCAGCCTCGTGATCATCAGGGCAGCAAGCGAGCGGGACTGGGTCGCCATCTACCCGATTTTCAACTCCATCGTGGCCGCCGGTCAGACTTACGCCTTTCCGGAAGACCTGTCATTGGAGGACGCCCGACCGTGGTGGATGGAGTCGCCGCCGGGCCGCACCGTCGTGGCGGCCTCAGGCGACACGGTGCTCGGCTCAGCCAAGATGGGGCCGAATCGACCCGGTCGCGGCTCCCACGTCGCTACCGCCAGCTTCATGGTCGGTCCGGACCACCATGGCCGGGGCGTGGGCCGGGCCCTGGGCCACCACGTCATCGACTGGGCTCGAGCTGCCGGGTACCGAAGCATGCAGTTCAATGCTGTCGTAGCGACCAACAGCGCAGCCGTCCACCTATGGCGGACACTTGGCTTCGAGGTCCTCGCGACCGTCCCCGAGGCATTCGATCACCGCGAGCACGGACTGGTCGGCCTCCACGTGATGTATATGGACCTCCAGGCCGCCAAGTGTTAGATCGGTACGTAGCCGATACCGCAGGTGATCGGACTGGTCCGGCCGGCTAGACGGCCGCACCGCGGCACCGCGCGCCGACCGGCAAGCGTGGACGCGCTCAGTTGCGTTGAGCCGCACCACGCTTCAGCGACCGGCGCAGCTGGAGGATACGGACCGTCCCGGGCAGCGCCGCGATCAGCAGGCCACAGACGGCGGCGATAAGCATCAGCAGGCCGAGCGACATGTGCCCGTGCCAGCCCAGAAAGTGGATCGAGGCTCGGCTGGTGTTCTGCGCGATGAAGATGATCAGCAGGACGAGAACGACCGTTGCGGTGATCAAGCCGATCCAGACGCCGCTGACCCTGGTCCGCCGTACATGGCCCTTGCTGTCCATCCCAGGGTGGCGCGCTGGTGACCCGCGTTCGTCGCCCGGGGGCTGAGCAGGCTGTTCTGAAACCGGATAGCCGGGCGGCGCCGCTGTCGGCGGCTGTTGCGGGTAGGGCGTCCCCGAGGACGGTGGGTACTGGGGCAGTGGTTGCTCTGCACCGGGTGGGGGCCCAGGTGAGTAGGGATTGGACACGGGGACCTCCTCGGGTGGGCGGCCGATCTCGTCAGCCCAGAACGGCGCCCTGAAACAAGGCGGCCGCGTATGCGAGACGGAGCCGTAAGCCTACCCAGTCTGCCCTACGCCCGACTCGTCCGGACTGAGGCCAGCGCCGCGGGCGCTCCATTACCCTGCTCGAATGGACAGGGTGGAAAAGGCGTTGCATGCCATCGACCTATCCGGTCGCGGGATCGAGGTAGGGCCGTCGTACAACCCGCTCGTCCCCAAGTCCAGCGGCCGACGGATCGAGACTGTCGATCACGCGCACGCCGAGGAACTGGTGGCCAAATACACCGCCATGGGCCTGTCGGAGGAGCACGTCGCCCGGATCGAGGCGGTCGACCACCTCTGGAGCGGCGGTTCGCTGCTGGACGTCATTCCCGACCACGGCAGCTACGACTACATCATCGCGTCGCACTTCATCGAACACACCGTGGACATGGTGCGTTTCCTCCAGGACTGCGAGGTGCTGCTTCGTGACGGCGGTCGACTGTCGCTCGTCGTTCCGGACAAGCGGTTCTGCTTCGACCGCTTCCAGCCGCTCTCGACGGTCGGTGACGTGATAGACGCATTCCACGCCCAACACACCTTCCACACTGCTGGCCCGTTGGTCGACCACCAGGCCTACGCGTGCACCAGCGGCGGTTCGCTGGTCTGGTCGGCCGAGTACCGCGCGCCGGTGGAGCTGCAGTTTCCGAACCTCGAGGGTGCCGAGGAGGCGGCGCGAAACGGGCTGGAACAGAAGACCTACTTCGACACCCACCGATGGAAGTTCACGCCCACGTCGTTCGAACTGCTCATCGGAGACCTCGCCGAACTGGGGCACCACGCGTTCGGCGTCGTGGAGAGCCTTCCCACCGAGGGCTTCGAGTTCTTCGTCACCCTGGGCAAGGGAACGCCGCGGCCCGAACCGCGCGTGCGGGTGGCGCTCCTGCAGGCCATCGAGGACGAACTCGCGCAGACGGCGTCGGAGGAACCCAGCCCGGGTACCGGGGCCGAGACTCGCCGGGAGGTCGAAGTGCTTCGCCAGCAGAACGCCCGGCTGGAACAGGAGATCTCCGACCTGCGCGCCTCGACGTCGTGGCGGGTTACCGCCCCGCTGCGCAGTGTGGTGACCAGACTGCGAG
>JBHEMN010000047.1:0-6525 GCA_046262575.1 Jatrophihabitantaceae bacterium | reverse complement strand
GCCTGAGACTGCCGCGACGCAGTTGCCCCCGAGGGCCGCGCGCAGCTTGCCGTAGACGAGTCTGTCGAACACGGCGTGCTGCAACTTCAGGCCCAGTGGCGCGGCAGCTCTGTCGGCGGTGGCCTCGCTGACGGCGATCGCCACGCTTTCAGCGCGATCGAAGATTTTGCCCTTGCCCCCGGCGTGCGCCCGTTGCTTGGCGCTGTTGTATATCTTCTCGAACACGCGCGGGACGGCGAGTACGAAAGTGGGTTTGAAGTCGGCGAGATCGTCGAGCAGGTGCTTGACGTCGGCAGTGTGGCCGAGGGTGCAGCCGGCGGCCAGCGCGCCGATCTCGATCGCGCGACCGAAGACATGAGCGATCGGCAGGAACAGCAGCGTAGAGGTGTTCTCGTTGAACAGATCGGCGAGCCCGTCTCGCAATTCGACGACCTCGCTGATGAAGCAGCGGTGGTTGAGCTGGCACCCCTTGGGCCGGCCGGTGGTGCCCGACGTGTAGATGATCGAGGCCGTGTCGTCCAGATTGACCGACGCGCGGCGTTTGCTGACATCGTCGTCGCTGACGGCTCTGCCGGACTCGGCCAGGGCCCCGATCGCGTCAGCGTCGAACTGCCATACCTCGGCGAGGTCGGGCGTCTTCGCCCGCACCGACTCGACGAGCTGGGCGTGCGCGTTCGTCTCGACGAACGCCCCCTTCGCCCCCGAGTCAGCGAGGATCCATTCGACCTGCTCGACGCTCGATGTCTCATAGATCGGGACGACCACCGCACCGGCGGTGAACACGGCGAAGTCGGCGAGGGTCCATTCGTAGCGGGTCTTGCTCATCACCGCCACCCGATCGCCGGCCCGGATGCCCGCTGCGAGCAGGCCTTTGGCGACCTGCGTGACCTCGGCGGCGAACTGCGCTGAGGTGACGTCGCGCCAAGCACCGTCGACGCGCCGTCGCAAAGCTACGTGCTCGGGTCGATCCGCGGCGCGGTTGAAGACGAAGTCCGCGGTGTTGGTCTCGGTGAAGGTGGTGACGTTGCTGGCGACATGCAACTCGCGCACTCGTGCGTCGTCCTTTCAGGCTGATGTTGTTGGGCATGGCTCGGCACCCCCCTTCGCACCTGCCGGGTCACGGTAGCCCGTCCCCTGTGCCGGCGCGACTCTGGCCGGCGGGGGCGTGCGATCCTGGCCGCATGCCAGACATCGACGTCGTCGACTCGACGTGGATCAGCGCGCGGCCCGCTGTCGTAGCCGCGATCGTGGGCGATGCGGGCAACTGGAAGCGCTGGTGGCCAGAGCTCGACCTCGTGCCCGTTGAGCTGCGCGGGGACAAGGGAGTGCGCTGGACCGTGCACGCCAGTTCGTCGGGGGAGAGCGGCTCCATGGAGGTCTGGCTGGAGCCCGCTCATGACGGGGTGGTGCTGCACTACTTCTTGCGATTGGACGCAGCGAAAGGCCACCAGATGACGCAGCGCCAGCGGGCTCGGCTCAGCGGGATGCACCGGCGCCGCGCCAAGCAGTCGTTCTGGGCACTGGGTGATCAGCTCGACCCCGGGCGCTGGGCACGTGCGGCCGCTGCGCGGGTTTGATCGCCGCGTGGTGTCGACCCGGGTCCGACGCGGCGCCCGACGGCGAGTGCGATGCGGGCCCGCCCGGTACCCTCGGCTGGATGGCCGACCAGTCGACGCAGTCGATCACGATCGATGCCGCTCCGGCGTCGGTCATGGCCGTCATCGCCGACTTCGGCAACTATCCCGTGTGGACCGGCTCAGTGAAGAGGGCCGAGGTGCTCGAAGCCGGCCGCGACGGACGTGCTCGACGGGTGGCGTTCACCCTCGATGCAGGCGTGGTGCGCGACCAGTACGAGCTCGAGTACGACTGGAGCGAGGACACCAAGGTCGAATGGAAGCTCGTGTCCGGTCAGATGATGCGTGCCCAGAACGGCTCCTACGTGCTCCAGCAGCAGGACGGCGGCACGCTCGTCACATACTCACTGACCGTCGACCTGGCCATTCCGATGCTCGGACTGCTCAAACGCAAGGCCGAGCGGGTCGTCATGGACACCGCGCTCAAGGAGCTGAAAAAGCGTGTGGAGTCAGGCGCCTGATGCGTTCGCAGAGACCTCGCGTGGTGCAAGCATGAGCAGACACGGCGTGCAGCGGGCATGAGAATAGTTCTGTTCACCGGCAAGGGCGGCGTGGGCAAGACCACGACGGCGTCGGCGACCGCGCTACGACTGGCAGACCGCGGTATGAAGACACTGCTGCTCTCGACCGACATCGCGCACTCGTTGGCCGACGCCCTGAACGTCGCGCTCAGCGGCGAGCCCACCGAGGTAGCACCGAGCCTGTGGGCAGTGCAGATCGACACCCAGGGTCGATTCGAGGCGGCGTGGCGCGACGTGCAGCGCTACCTCGTCGACATGCTGGCGCACAGCGGCGTCGACCCGGTGACCGCCGACGAGCTGACCGTCCTGCCCGGTGTGGACGAGGTGCTCGCGCTATTGGCCGTGCGGGAAATGGCGAATGCAGGCGACTGGGACGTTCTTGTGGTCGACTGCGCGCCCACCGCCGAGACGCTGCGCTTGCTGGCGCTGCCCGAAGCCCTGTCGTGGTACCTCCAGAAGGTGTTCCCCGCCCACCGCCGCCTGGCTCGCGGAATGCGGCCGATCGCCGCGATGTTGGGGCGTGGCGAGGTGATCCCGCCGGACAACATCTTCGAGGCACTGCTGCGGCTCAACGACGAGCTCAGCGCGGTGCGTCAACTGCTCGCCGATCCGACGGTGACCTCGGTGCGGCTGGTACTGACCCCGGAGTCGGTCGTGGTGGCCGAGGCGCGACGAACCTTCACGGCATTGGCGCTGTACGGGTACACGGTGGACCTGGTTATTGCCAACCGGGTCTTCCCGGCCGGTGACGACGAATGGCGGCAGGGATGGGCGCGCTCACAGCAGGCGCAGCTGGTCGGAATCCGAGAGTCCTTCGCGGGACTCCCGGTATGTGAACTGGCCTACCGCGCGGGCGAACCGGTCGGGGCCTGCGCACTGCGCGAGGTTGCCGACGTCCTCTACGGCGAACTGCCGGGCGTTGATCCGGCGCCCCCCGGCACGGCGGGCGAACTGCTGAGCATCGAGTCCGTCGGCGAGCAGTTCGTGCTGCGGATGCCGCTGCCACTGGCGTCGAAGTCGGCAGTGGACCTCGCTCGCGCCGGCGACGACCTCGTGTTGACCGTGGCTGGCCACCGGCGGGTGTTGACCCTGCCCAACGTGCTGCGCCGCTGCGTTGTCGTCGGGGCGGAGTTCGAGCGGGGTGAGCTGCACGTGCGCTTCGGGCCCGACCCCGGGCGGTGGCCCGAGGCAGGGAGCACCAATGCGCGTGCCAACGACTGGCGGCCCGACCGGCGGACCGGACGAGGCGGGGGAGGCGCAGGTGACTGAGCACTTCTCCTTCGCCGGCGACAGCACGAACGACGACGGCACGAATCAGGCGGGGCCATTCGTCGCGGAGGCGCTTCGAATGGTGTCCGCGATGCAGGACTGGGTGCAGGGTTGGGCGCAGCGTGGTGGCGACGAGCCGCGCGCGGAACACACGGGTAAGGACTGCCAGTGGTGTCCGCTGTGCCAATTCCTGGCGGTACTGCGCGGACAGCGCCCCGAGGTCACCGATCGGGTGGCCGAAGCCGGGACGGCGCTCACCGTCGCGCTGCGTGCGTTCGTGGAGGCCGCGTCCGGCGCGGCTGGTCCGCACCGTGCTTCCCGCCCGCCGTCCGGGCCACGCGTACAGAAGATCAACCTCGGCGACGAGACCTGAGCGCGGCTGTGCCACTCTCCATCGGCGTCGACATCGGCGGTACCAAGGTCGCCGCGGGGGTCGTCGATGACGAGGGCCGGGTCATCGATCGTCGGTTTCGCGCCACGCCGGGGCACGACGTCGCGGAAACCGAGTCGATCATCGTCGAGGTCGTTGCCGAGCTGGCAGCACGCCACGAGGTCTGCGCGGCAGGCGTGGGGGCGGCCGGTTGGATCGCCAGCGATCACGCCACCGTGCTGTTCTCGCCCCATCTCGCTTGGCGCGACGAACCGCTGCGGGCGGCACTGCGCGGCCGGATCGGATTGCCCCTGGTGGTTGTCAACGACGCCAATGCCGCGGCTTGGGCCGAGTACCGCTTCGGTGCTGCGCAGGGGCACCGCGTAGTCGTGTGCGTGACGCTCGGGACCGGCATCGGTGGCGGCCTCGTCGTTGACGGGCACCTGTACCGCGGCGCGTTCGGGATCGCCTGCGAGTACGGGCACATGACCCTCGTGCCCGACGGACGGCGCTGCGCATGCGGCAATCGCGGCTGCTGGGAGATGTACGCCTCGGGCCGGGCGCTGGCGCGCGACGCGCGCGAACTCGTCGAGGAGTCGCCGATGGCGGCCCGACGGCTGCTCGGGCTGGCCGGCTCACCCGAGGGGCTGACCGGCCCGGTGGTGACCGCGGCCGCCGCGCAGGGAGATCCGGCCGCCGAGGCGATCTGCACGACGGCGGGTCGCTGGCTGGGGCGGGGCCTGGCGAACCTCGCCGCGGTGCTCGACCCGTCGGTCTTCGTGATCGGCGGGGGCGTTTCCCAAGCCGGCGAGCTGCTGCTTCGCCCGGCGCGCGAGGAGTTCGCGCACACCCTTACCGGTCGTGGCTACCGGCCGGTCGCCGAGATCGTCTCGGCGGCGCTCGGTCCAGACGCGGGGCTCGTCGGCGCGGCCGACATCGCCCGAGGCGCCTGACCTGCGGCAGCGATGCGGGAGGATGTGGCGTGCCCGGGTTGCGCCTGCTCTCCTACAACGTCCGCTCGATGCGCGACGACAGAGCGGCGCTAGCCCGCGTCATCCGCTCTGCCGAACCAGACGTCGTGTGCATCCAGGAGGCGCCGCGCTTTCTGCGCTGGCGCTCGACCTGCGCGGCGCTCGCGCGCAGCAGTGGCCTGGTCGTCGTCAGCGGCGGACGCCCCGCGGCCGCGAACCTCGTGATGTCCAGCCTCGCCGTCGACGTCGTGAAGACCGTGGACGTGCTGTTCAGCAAGCTTCCCGGACTGCACCAGCGCGGGTGCGCGCTCGCAGTGCTGCGCATCAGGGCGGCCACTTTCGCGGTGGCCGGCACACACCTTGACGTCAAGGCCGAGCCGCGACTGGTCCACGTCGGCGAACTCAGCTTGGCGATCGCGACGCACGTTCCTGCCGACGTCCCCGCGATCGTGGCCGGCGATGTCAACGACGGGCCCGGCTCGCCGGCTTGGCGAGCCTTGACCGAGCACCGCGCGGACGCCTTCGCGACAGCCGGCGCCGGTCCGGCGTTCACGTCTACGGCCGCGAATCCCCATCAAAGAATCGACGGCGTGTTCGTCGACCCACGCATCACCGTCGTCGCGACACGCGTTCTCGACCAAGCCGATGTACGGATCGCAAGCGACCACCGGCCGCTGCTGGTCGAGCTGGACCTGCCCTAGCCCCGCTCAGATGACCGCGCCGTCGTCCTCGTCGTCGTGACGCTCGCGTAGCCGCATGACCAGCAGGCCCGCGCCGAGCAGCAAGCCCACCACACCGAGCAACATCGTCAGATCGGTGGCCAGGCCGAACTCGCCGCCCAGTCCGAGGAGCAGGATCGAGATCGCGAGCAGTGCCATCGCGCCGATCGTCGGCGCGGCCAGGCGGGGCAACGGAGGCGGCGGCGGCGGGATGTAGTGGTCCTCGTCGAGCCAGACCGGCTCGTCGACCGCGGGCTTGTGCAGCCGGTCGCGCCAGTCGGCATCCTCGCGCCGCAGATCGCGCTCGACCTCACGCACGGCGGCGACCGTGTCGACGTGCCAGTCAGCGATCAGATCGGCAAAGGCGGCATTGGTGTCGACGCCGGCCAGCGGGTCGTCGCGGCGGTCGGGCGGTTCAGGGGGCGGACCGCCGAGTGCCCGCACCGCGGCGGCGACGATCGTCCGGGCGTCAGAACGCTCCTCGGCGGCGACGAACAGGCGCCGTTGTTCACGTTCGAGACCGGGTGCGCTGTCCAGGTAGGCGGCAATGCGGGCCCGGCCCAACGCGGTGAGCAGCGCCCGGCCCGTTACGGCCTCAACGTCGGTGAGTGGGACATAGCTCGCCGCAAACAGGCCGTTCTCGACCCTGCCGACCTGGTCCGGACCAGTCCCGTCCGGCGTTGCCCCCGTCACGGTGCGGCGCTTCCCGCGGTGTCACCGTCCGGAGCGGGCAACGCGGTGAGGGAGCGGATGAACTCGACGCTGCCCTGGAAAATGCGAGGGGCGTCGTTGTCGAGGGTGGCGACGTGGTAACTGTCCTCAAGGACGACCTCACGCACTGTCGTGCCAGTGGCGCCGGCGAGCAGGAGCCGCGCCGAAAGCGGTTCGACGACGTGGTCCTCCCGGCTTCGGAACAGCAGGATCGGTGCGGTTACTCGTGGCAGGTCGGCGAGCGTGACCTGCCACAGCTTCTGGAGGGACGCGAACGCCCGCACCGGGGTGCGGTCCAAAGCCGACTCCAAGGTGTCTGGCTTCTTGATG
>JBHEMN010000046.1:0-5552 GCA_046262575.1 Jatrophihabitantaceae bacterium | reverse complement strand
GCCCAGGCGCCGTCCCGGCGGCGCTCGGCCTCTTCAGCGACCCGCGCGTCGGCGGCGTACAACTGGTGGTGCGAATCCGCGACCGGCGCAAGCTCATCGCGCAGTTCCAGGACATCGAATTCTGGATGATCTCGGCGCTGTCCCAGTTCGCCCGTTCGATCAGCGGGACGGTCAGCCTCGGCGGCAACGGTCAGTTCACCCGCCTCACCGCGCTGCAGCAACTGTCCGGGGAACCGTGGAGCCGCTCCTTGACCGAGGATCTCGATCTCGGCCTGCGCTTGATCGCGGCGGGGTGGCGCATCACCACGACGACCCGCGCGCACGTCGACCAGCAGGCAGTCGACACGCTGCCACGTCTGCTGCGTCAACGCACACGTTGGTATCAGGGGCACATGCATTCGATCCGACGTCTACCGGCACTCTGGCGCTCGGACCGGATCAACGAGGTCGCCGTCCTCGAGGTCACCTCGTATCTGCTGGTGCCGTGGGTGATCGTGCTGCCCTGGTCGATCCTGCAGCAGTGGATCATCTACCAGATCGTCACTGGGTCCGGCCAGGGAATCTTCGCGACCGGTCTCGGCGGCCTGTCGTGGCAGGTGACCTACGCACTGTTGTGGTACGTGCTCTCGTTCGCGCCGAATCTCATGATCGGCTTCATCTATTCCAGGCGCACCCGCGCGGTCACACTGCGACGGGCGCTCGTACTGGGTCATCTGATGATCGCTTGGAACTACATCGGTTATGTCGCGGCATGGCGTGGGCTCTTCCGGCTGGCGCGGGGCCGCACGAATTGGACGAAGACGACGCGGACAATCGAGACGAGCGAGGCGGTGAAGGCGGCCTTGTCCGCCTACATCGGCCGGCACCGCCTGACCCCTCGACGCTCGATCCCGGGAGTGAGCTGACATGGCGGCCGTCGCCGTAGTGCTGGGTACCCGGCCGGAGATCATCAAACTCGCCGGGGTCCTGCGTGGTCTCGGCGGCGACGCGGTGGTGATTCACACCGGCCAGCACTTCGACACCGGGCTGTCGCAGGTGTTCTTCGCCGAACTCGGCCTGACCGCGCCTCGCTACCGGCTCCGACTCGGCAGCCTCAGCCGAGGCGCGCAGATCGGGCGCGGAACGGCCGAGATCGCCGAACTGTTCGACTCGGTGGCACCGGACGCTGTCGTGGTCCAGGGCGATACCAACTCAGCGCTTGCCGGAGCGCTGGCGGCCAATTCCACGGGGCTGCCGTTAGTGCACGTGGAAGCGGGTCTGCGCAGCTACGACCGAGCGATGCCCGAGGAACACAATCGGGTGCTCATCGACCACATCGCCGACCTGCTGGCCGCACCGACGCCGATCGCCGTCGCCAACCTCGCCCGCGAAGGCATCGCCGGCAGCCACGTTCTCTGCTGCGGCAACACGGTGATCGAAGCGGTTGCCGACCAGTTGCCCAGCGCCGCCAGACGCGGTGAGCTCCTGGCGAGCCTGGGGCTACGGCGTGACGAGTACGTCCTGGCCACCATCCATCGACCGGAGAACACCGATGACCCCGCGGCACTTGCCCAGATCCTCGACCAACTCGGCTCGCTACCGCTACCGGTCATCGCCCCGCTGCACCCGCGCACCGTCGCGGCAGCTGTGCGTGCGGGGCTGACCGCGTCGCTGACGCGGTTGCGTGTTATCGATCCGATGGACAGCAGCAGCTTCCTGGCGCTCGCGGCCGAGGCAGCGCTACTGGTCTCCGATTCCGGCGGTGTGCAGGAGGAGGCAACGGTGCTCTGCCGCCCCCTGGTCGTCGTGCGCCGATCCACGGAACGACCCGAAGCGCTCGAACACGTCGCCACCCTCGTCCGACCCGATGCGATAGCGCGGGCCGCTGACGCCTACCTCTCGCTCGGCAGCCGGCTGCGCGAACGACTACGTGCGTTCCCGAGTCCGTACGGCGACGGAACAGCGTCCGCCACGATCGTGCGGGAAACGCGTGCACGCTTCGGCGCGCCCACCAGCCGGCCGGCCCGGATCGGGCGGGCGCCCTCGGTGTTCCTTCCCGAACACGCTTCCGGGCGTGCATCCGTTGGTTGAGTTCCTGCTCGCGAGAACCGCCGAGGATCGTGATGCTCTGCAGATGTTCGACGCCCGCTTCCCTTTTGGGGATCGATGGGTCCTCGAATGTGATCTCAAGAGGCGCGTCATCGAGCTGATCGCTGCAGGCCTCGATGATGTCGATGACCTTGCAGGCTGCGATGTGTTGCTCGCCTTGGCGGTTCCCTATGCCGACCACCCGGACTATCGGAGCGACTGGCTGCTTTGACCGTTAGTCCCGGCCGACACCCGGCGCACGGTGGTCAACAACTCGTGCTGGACTCGACGCCGAGTTTGACGAAGACGGACGAGAGGTGGTTCCGGACCGTGCTCTGACTCAGAAACAGGCGGCCGGCAATCTCGAGTGGCCGCTCGCCGTCGAGCAGGTGAATGGATCTCCAGCTCTCACGTCGTGAGGCGGCTCAGTCCCGGCAGCATGGTGTCGGTGATGCCTCGGAACACTCCGCGGGCCAGTTTTGCGATCTGGGCCCCTCGTCCGAGGAGCAGGATCGTCGACAGCTCGGCGGAATCCTGGCCGACCGTGCCCGCACGGGTGGACCCCGCTAGTGGGCGGCGGCCCACCGGCATTCTGATCGGCGACCAGGACGACGACGACGACGACGAACTTCGGCGCCGGCTGCCGGTCGAAGGTGCGAATCCCCATCCGGACCTTGACATCTGCCGCGTGAGGGCGGCGCAGCACACGGAATGTCTCGAAACCGTTCACCGGCCCGCCCGCGAGCAGGTCACTGCCCGCGACGGGATGATCGGCCGTGAAGTCGTCGAACAGGCGACCGGCAACGTAGCTGCTGTAGGCCTGTGTATTCCGTGGTCCAGTTCCCGTGGTTGGCGGGCTCCACTGCGGTCTCCTGGGCTGTTAGGGGATGGGCAGCTGAAGAACCACCAGCCTCCGTTGGCGTGGAGAACTTGGCCGCTGATGTGGCTGCGGCGGGTGAGGCGAGGAACTTCCTTGTAGCCTCGGCCGCCTGCTCAAATCGGTCGATTGTGCGACGGCGGCCAGTCTGTGGCGCGCGCCGCGAATTGGCACGTCAGGCTCGAAGACAGGACGGGTCGAAACCGCCGGGTGCAGCTGCGCCGCTAATGCCCGGCGTTGGCGCGGTCAGGTTCCGATGAGGACCCACGTCGCTCGCGCGCCGACAGCACAGAACGGGCCGGGCCGAGGTTGTTGAGCCCCACATCGTCGGCGCCGCCCGCGACAAGAGCGCTCTACAGTGCCCGCAGCCCGAATACGAGCAGATCCGCGACGACCGGCGGGTTGCCTACTTCGAGGGAGGCATCCCCACACCATGGCCGCCACGATCACTTACACAGACGGTGTCAGGCGTGCCCACACGTAGCTGATGCAACAGGGCCATCGCGGGAGCTTGCCCGGAGGCGCGGCATGTCACGGAGCGGTACGCGAACAATAGAGTCGAAGCCGACGACGGGCGCCGGCTGAACCCCAATTTCGTACCCGACTGGTAAGGATTGGCCCGGTAAGTCGGCGCTACTTTTGACGATGTTGGCTGGTGATGGGTGATCACAACGTCGCCCCGCCGAAGCCTGAGGAGCACCAGTGGCGATGACTCGGACTACCTCGGACTGCCCGCAGATGATCGCGCCGCTTCAACTACCTCGAGGCGGTGCCGCGCCGCATCCGCGCGACGCTGGGCGCAACCACGGTCGTCGACACCGTCCCCGCCCTGTACGCGTGGGAGGGGCGGAACGTCGATTGCCGTCGACGGGGCCGTCGACCCTGTGCCTACGCCGTCCCGACCCGTCAGCCGCTGCCGATTGCTGGGGTGATCGCGTTCTACAACGAGAAGGTTGACATCATCGTCGACGGCGAGCTGGGTCCCCCTCCAGTGCCGCATTTCTTCGCCTAACCCGGTCGCCCCACCGCAATGCGACAGTCGAGGAGACACGTCATGGCGCAATCAGGCGATCGGTGGCGGCAGCCGGGCATCGGCGACTACAGCTTCCTGTCCGATTGCGCTTCGGCGGCGCTGGTCGACCGCGACGCCTCGATCGACTGGTGGTGTGTGCCGCGGTTCGACTCGCCGTCGGTGTTCGGGCGACTGCTCGACCCCGAGGCCGGTCACTGGACGCTGCACCCGACCGGCGGCTTCGAGTCAACGCGACGCTACGTGGAGGACACCCTTGTGCTGTGCACCCGTTTCGTCACGCCGACCGGCACGGTGACGGTCACGGACGCGCTGGCCTTGGAGTACGGCGCGCGCGGCCATGAGATCGGACTGCGCAGCCCACGCATCCTGCTGCGGACGGTCGAGGGCCTTCACGGCTCAGTCCAGATGCGTAGCGAATTCGCGCCGCGCATGGAGTACGGCCGCACCCAGCCGCACATTCGGGTCACCGATTCCGGGGTGGAGGCGCGCGGCGGTCCGGTTCGCTTGGTGTGTTCCGGGCCGGTGACCTGGGAATGCGGAGACGGTCGCGCTGTCACAAGATTTGACGTGTCGGCCGGGCAGAGGATCGACCTCCGGGTTGGCTACGGCGCGTCCTTCGAACAGCCGCCGGCGCGCGATCGTCCGTCTGAGGACGCCGCCCAGGCGACCGTGAGCGACACGATCGCGGCCTGGCAGTCCTGGGCAGCCGAGCACACCAGCTACGACGGCGCGTTTCCGGGCGAGGTTCGGCGAAGCTCGCTCGTGCTGCAGGGGCTCACGTTTCAAGCCTCGGGCGCGGTCGTAGCTGCCGCGACCACCTCGCTGCCCGAGGTGATGGGAGGTGAGCTCAACTTCGACTACCGCTTCGCCTGGCTGCGCGATCTGAGCCTGACGATCCGGTCACTGTGGCTGGCGGCCTGTCCGCACGAGCCGGCGCGCTTGTTCCACTGGTTCGCCAACGCGGCCGGGCACCTCGGTGATGAGCTGGTGCAGATCATGTACGGCGTCGAGGGTGAACGCGACCTCACCGAACGCGAGCTGGGCAACCTTGCCGGCTACCGCGGCAGTCGGCCGGTCCGGGTTGGCAATCAAGCCTGGGAGCAGAAGCAACTGGACGTCCTCGGCGAGGTCCTCGACGCCGCGTACATCGTGCGCGATGCCCTCGGCGATCTCGATCGGCCGGTGCAACAGCTGCTGGTCACCTTCGCCGATCGTGCGGCGAGGGACTGGCCGCAACCGGACGCCGGCATGTGGGAAACCCGCGACGCGGTGCGTCACTACACCTCCTCGAAGGTCATGTGCTGGGTCGCGCTGGACCGGGCCGTTGCACTTGCCTCGCGCATCGGCGCGACCCCCGAGGTCGTCGCGCGCTGGGTCGCGGCCCGCGACGACGTGCACGCCGCGGTCGTGGACCAGGCCTGGAGCCAATCGCTTGGCGCCTACGCCGGCGCGTTCGGCTCGGACGATCTGGCGGCTTCAGGCCTCCGGCGCGAAGACGACCGCTGTTCTGTCACTTCCTTGTCACCCTGTTTTGGGGCCTCGTTCGGACAGTCGCGAACGTGGTGCCCGGAAATG
>JBHEMN010000045.1:0-6266 GCA_046262575.1 Jatrophihabitantaceae bacterium | reverse complement strand
ACCGTGTAGTGCATGCGCTCGGGCGGGTGAGATGCCTCGCCACGCTTGCCGTGATCGGCACGTCCGGCCTCGCCGCGGGCATGGCGACGAACGCCCTCGCCGGCACCGTCGCCGGGTTCGCGATGCTCGGACTCGGATTGTCGATCATGGTTCCGGTGCTGTTCAGCGCTGCTGCCGACGGCGACCGGGCGGCCGGGCCGGCGATCGCGGCCGTCGCCGGTCTCGGCTGCGCCGGGATGCTCGTCGGCCCGAGCTTGATCGGCCTGGTCGCGGAGTTGACGAGCGTGCCGTCGGCGCTGTACCTGCTGCCGCCGTTCACCCTGGCCGCCGGCGCGCTCGGCATAGCCGGTGTTCGCCTCAGCACTGGCAGGCATGCGGAGCCTGGCCGAATCGACTGAGCGCCCAGGGTCTTACTGTGCCGTGCGGTACTCCTTGAGCAACGCCCGGCTGATGATCGTCTTCTGGATCTCGGAGGTGCCTTCCCCGATGAGCAGGAACGGCGCCTCGCGCATGAGGCGCTCGATCTCGTACTCCTTGGAGTAGCCGTAGCCGCCGTGGATGCGGAAGGCCTCCTGGGTGATCTCGGCGCAGTACTCCGACGCGAGCAGCTTGGCCATACCGGCCTCGACGTCGTTGCGCTCGCCGGCGTCCTTGAGCCTCGCGGCATTGACCATGAGCAGGTGTGCAGCCTCGACCTTGGTGGCCATCTCGGCCAGCTTGAACGCGATCGCCTGGTGCTCGGCGATCTGCTTGCCGAACGCCCTGCGCTGCTGGGCATACGCGACGGCGAGTTCGAATGCCCGGATCGAGATACCGCACGCGCGGGCGGCGACGTTCACGCGGCCGACCTCGATGCCGTCCATCATCTGGTAGAAGCCCTGGCCGCGGCCGTCAGCCCCGCCGAGCACCGCATCGGCCGGCACCCGCACCCCGTCGAGCACCATCTCGGTGGTCTCGACGCCCTTGTAACCCATCTTCTCGATCTTGCCGGGGATGCTCAGGCCGGGCCGGGTCTGCCCGAAACCCGGTTCCTTCTCGATGAGGAACGCCGTCATGTTCTTGTACACCGAGTCGGCGCCGAGATCGTCTTTGACGAGCGTGGCGACGATGCCCGCCCGAGCCCCGTTGGTCAGCCACATCTTCTGGCCGTCGAGGACGAAGTCGTCTCCGTCGGGCTTGGCGCGCGACTTGATCGCCGCGACGTCCGAGCCGCACTCGGGCTCACTCATCGAGAACCCGGCGCGCACCTCGCCAGTGGCCATCTTCGGCAGCAATCGCTGCTTCTGCTCGTCCGTGCCGTACTGGGCGATCATGTACGCAACCATGAAGTGCGTGTTGATCACTCCTGAGATCGACATCCAGCCCCGCGAGATCTGCTCCACCACCAGCGCGTAGGTCAGCAGCGATTCGCCGAGCCCGCCGTACTCATCGGCGATCGTGAGGCCGAACAGGCCCATCTCCTTCATGCCCTCGACAATGGCCTCGGGGAACTCGTCCTTGTGCTCGAGTTCGGTCGCGTGCGGGATGATCTCCTTGTCAACGAAGTCCTTGACCGTGCGCAGAATCTCGGTCTGGACGTCGCTCAGGCCAGCGGTCTGGGCAAGGCGCGCCATCGGATCCTCCAGGGCTGGGCGGCACGCGTCAGCTGGTGCGGGCCCGTCTCGACGATTGGTGAAGTATCCCCCGCATACGGCGCGCGCGACTGTGTCAGCCCGACAAGTGTGACGGGTCCGATAGCCAGGGACCGCAGTCCCTCAGCTGTCGGGCGGGGTGAACACCGACGTGCGATGCATGCCGGCGGCGCGGCCCTTGGCCGAGATCACCAGCGCCATCTTGCGCGACGCCTCGTCGATCATCTCCTCGCCCAACATCGCCGAGCCCTTCTTGCCGCCGGCCTCAGACGTGGACCACTCGTATGCGTCGAGGATCAGTTCGGCGTGGTCGTAGTCGTCCTGCGACGGCGCGTAGACCTCGTTGGCGATACCGACCTGGTCCGGGTGCAACACCCACTTGCCGTCGAAGCCGAGCGCGGCCGAGCGCGCCGCTACCCGCCGGTACCCCTCGGGGTCGCGGATCTGCAGGTACGGCCCGTCGATTGCTTGTTTGTCGTTCGCGCGGGCCGCCATCAGGATCGACATCAGGATGTGGTGGTATGCGTCGCCGACGTCGTAACCGGGCGGCTGTTCGCCTACGACAAGTGACTTCATGTTGATCGAGGCCATGAAGTCGGCGGGGCCGAAGATGATCGTCTCGACGCGGGGGCTGGCCTTGGCGATCGCGTCCACGGCTATCAGGCCCTGCGCGTTCTCGATCTGCGCCTCGATGCCGATGCGGCCGACCTCGAAGCCGTTCGTCTTCTCGATCTGGGTGAGCGTGAAGTCCAGCCACTGCACCTGTGCGGCGTTCTGGACCTTGGGCAGCATGACGCAGTCCAGATTGGGTCCGGCGCCCTCGACCACCTCGATGACGTCGCGGTAGGTCCAGTGGGTGGTGAGGTCGTTGACCCGGACCGCGCGGATCTTCTCGCCCCAGCCACCGTCGTTCAGGGCGGCGACGATGTTCTTGCGCGCGCCTGGCTTGGCCAGCGGCGCACAGGAGTCCTCGAGGTCGAGGAAGACCTGGTCGGCAGCCAACCCCTTGGCCTTCTCCAGGAAGCGCGGGTTGCTGCCGGGGACGGCGAGACACGAACGGCGGGGGCGCAGGGGTTGCGGGCCGAGCGCGCTGGAGCGGTCGGCGGGGGGTTCAGAGCTCATGTCCGCGAGCATGCCCAGCGCAGCGCTGCGATGCCAGCCCGTGTCGGTGGATTCACAACGCGAATGGACTATTCGACGGCCTCGACCGGCGCGTCGTCTCCCCGGGACCGAGCCACCACCACCAGGCCCGCGAACAGCAGCACCAGGCCCGGGATCGCCGTCCAGGGCGGGCGCTGGTGCAGCCACACGTAGGCCACGATGCCCGCGCCGGGTGTCTCGAGCAGGATCGCCAGACTGACCACGGTGGGACTGGTCGAGCGCAGCACCACGTTGATCAGGCTGTGCCCGAGCAGCTGGGCGGCCACCGTCACCAGAACAATCTTCGCCCAGGCGTTGTGGGAGAAGCCGTGTACCGGGACTGCGCCGATCAGGCACACGGCGAGCAGAACGATCGCGCACACGGTGTAGCAGATCACCGTGTACGAGGCGGTCGTCATGCGCTTGCGGACCTGCGAGCCGATGGTCATGTAGGTCGCCGCGGCCAGGCCCCCGACGACGGCCAGGCCGTCGCCAACCAGCGCGCGGCCCGAGGTGCCGAGGTCGGCGCCGGTGATCAGCGCAGTGCCGACAGTCGCGACCACCACTCCGATCCAGGCCAACCTGGGCAGGTCGTGGCCCCGCCACCGGCCGATCAGGGCCACGAATATCGCTTGGGTCGAGACCAGGGCGGTGGCCGAGGCGACCGTTGTCATGGTCACGCTCGGCACCCAGCTGGCGAAATGCGCGGCGAGGGCGACCCCCGCGGCCACCGCGACGCCTACCGCCCTGCACTCCAGGCCCCGCAGTTCACCGAGATGGCGTGCGCCTACGACCAGCGCCGTGACCCCGGCACCGAGCGCGTTGCGCCAGAACGCGATCGCCAGTGCCGGTGCGACGGTAGCGGCCATCAGTGGCCCCGAGAACGAGACACCCGCCAGCGCGATCACCAGCAGCGCTGAATCGAGCGCGGGCGGGATGGCCAAATTCTCGGGCCGGCGCTGGAACGGCCGGTTCATCCCCCGATCCTGCCAGGGCCGCGAAACGTCGCGCTGCACGATGTGCGCGGTCCGAGCGGCTAGCCTGCTGACGTGAAGTTCGTTGGGATCCGGCCGTGAGTTCGACACCGCGCGTGTTCATCGCGCGGCTGTCTGGCATCGGCGTGTTCGACCCCAACGGCGATCAACTCGGGCGGGTGCGCGATGCGGTGACGACGCTGCGCACCGACCGCCAGCCACCGCGGGTACTCGGCCTGGTCATCGAGTTGCCGCACCGGCACCGCATCTTCGTGCCGATGGGCCGGGTGACCCGCATCGAGCCCGACGCGGTGGTGCTGTCCAGTGGGACCGTGAACATGAAGCGCTTCGAGCGCCGCAGCACCGAACTGCTCGTCCTCGGCGAACTGCTCGACCGCACCGTCACAGTCCTCGAGACCGCCAAGCAGGTCAGCATCGTCGACGTCGGTATGGACCAGAACCGAGCCCGCGACTGGGTGATCGCCCGGCTCGCGGTGCGCACGCCGGGCCCCCGCCTGGCCCGGCGACGCGGCCAGTTGTTCCAGGTGGCCTGGAACGAGGTGGACGGCCTCGCCTTGACCGAGAGCTCCCAGGGCACCGACACGCTGCTGGCGATGTTGTCCGACATGCGACCGGCGGACGTGGCCAACGCACTTCAGGACATGCCCGACAAGCGCCGCCGCGAGGTCGCCGCCGCGCTGGACGACGAGCGACTGGCCGACATCATGCAGGAGATGAGTGAAGAGGATCAGGTCGAGCTGCTGCACTCACTGGCCGACGAACGCGCGGCGGACGTGCTCGAGGCGATGGATGACGACGATGCCGCCGACCTGCTCGGCGAGATGAGTGCAGCCGACCAACAGCGGCTGCTCGAACTGATGGAGCCCGACGAAGCCGCACCGGTGCGCCGGTTGCTCAGTTACGGCGACTACACCGCGGGCGGATTGATGACGGCCGAGCCGGTGATCCTGCTCCACGATGCCACGGTGGCCGAGGCGCTCGCGCTCGTCCGCAATCCGGAACTGTCCCCCGCGCTAGCCGCGCAGGTGTTCGTCGTGCGCCCTCCACAGGCGACCCCGACCGGACGCTTCCTGGGCACGGCGCACCTGCAGCGGCTGCTGCGGGAACCGCCGTCAGCGCTGGTCAGCGGCATCTGCGAACGGGATCCCGACGCGCTGCGGGCCGACACGCCGCTCGACGGGATCACCCGCCACCTGGCCACCTACAACCTGGTCGCCGCGCCGGTCGTGGACGACCACGACCGCCTGCTGGGCGCCGTGTCGGTCGATGACGTCCTGGACCACTTGCTGCCTGAGGACTGGCGCGACACGGGCATCGCCCATGAGGCCGGCCATGGCTGAGGGTCGGGCCCGGCTGGACCAGCCCAAGGCCGAACGCCGTGGTCTGCGCAACCGGCACGACGAGGACGCCTTCGGCCGGCTCACCGAACGCGTCGCGCGGTTCCTCGGCACCGGGCGCTATCTCGTCTTCCAGACCGTCGCGATCATCATCTGGGTGTTGATCAACGTCCTGCCCGGCCTGCCGCACTTCGACCCGTACACGTTCACGTTTCTCACTCTCATCCTGTCGTTGCAGGCCGCGTACGCCGCGCCGCTGATCCTGCTCGCGCAGAACCGCCAGGACGACCGCGACCGGGTCAACCTCGACGCCGACCGCGACGAGGCCCGCAAGCCAAGGCCGACCTGGAATACCTCGCCCGCGAGATCGCCTCGATCCGGATGGCGGTTGGCGAGGTGGCCACCCGCGACTTCCTGCGTTCGGAACTAGCCCGCGCAGATGCAGCCCGGGACACCGACCGGGATCCTGCCCACGACGCCGTCGGTTCGGACTGAGCGCTGCGCCACGTGGCGCCCGTACCATCGACCCCGTGCCCCAGCCCGACGAGTCCGCGATCCGCGCCGCTCTGGCGAGCGTCATCGACCCGGAGATCCGCAAGCCGATCACCGAACTGAACATGGTCGAGGCGATCACGATCGGGGCCGATGGGGCGGTCGGCGTGACGGTGCTGCTCACCGTCTCCGGGTGCCCGATGAAGGAACAGCTGACCCGCGACACCACGGCCGCAGTGGCCGGGGTCGACGGTGTCCGGTCGGTGCACGTCACCCTCGGGGTGATGAGCGACGCGCAGCGCACCGAACTGCGCCAGCAACTGCGCGGAAATGCGCCGGCCAGCGAGATCCCCTTCGCCCAGCCCGGCTCGCGTACCCGTGTGTACGCGGTCGCGTCGGGCAAGGGCGGCGTCGGCAAGTCGTCGGTGACCGTGAACCTGGCGGTTGCACTGGCCGAACAGGGCCTGGCGGTCGGGGTGCTCGACGCCGACATCTACGGCTTCTCCGTTCCGCGCATGCTGGGCGTCACCGGCAAGCCGACGCAGGTGGAGCAGATGATCATGCCGCCGGTCGCGCACGACGTGAAGGTCATCTCGATCGGGATGTTCACACCGGGCAATACCGCCGTGGTGTGGCGGGGCCCGATGCTGCACCGGGCGTTGCAGCAGTTC
>JBHEMN010000044.1:0-6372 GCA_046262575.1 Jatrophihabitantaceae bacterium | reverse complement strand
CGTTTGGGCACGTTGCACTTGACCACCGGACCCCAGCAGCCGAGCTTGACGATGCACTTCGGGGAGCCGTACTCGGTCGCGAAATCGCCCTGCTCGTAGTAGCCGGCCCGGTCGCAGCCCTCGTGCACCGTCCTGCCGAAGAGCCAGGTAGGACGCAGCGCGTCATCGAGCGGGATCATCGGGGCCTGGCCGGTTGCCATGTAGAGCAGATAGGTGAGCGTCTCGGACAGGTTGTCGGGCTGGATGGGGCACCCGGGCACACAGACGATCGGGATGCCGGCCTTGGACTTCCATTCCCAGCCCAGGTAGTCGGGCACTCCCATCGCACCGGTCGGGTTGCCCGCCATCGCGTGGATGCCGCCGTACGTCGCGCAGGTCCCTACCGCGACGATCGCGGTGGCCTTGGGCGCGAGCCGGTCGAGCCATTCGCTGGTCGTCATCGGCTGGCCGGTGGCCGGGTTGTTGCCGAAGCCGCACCAATAACCCTCGTCGTGCAGGTTCTCGTTGGGGATCGATCCCTCGACAACCAGCACGAATGGGTCGAGTTCGCCCCGATCGGCCTTGAAGAACCACTCCAGGAAGTCGTCGGCCCCGCCATTGGGGCCACACTCGAAGTCGATCAGCGGCCAGTGCACGGCTATCTTCGGCAGCCCAGGCAGGGCGCCGAGCGCGATCTCTTCGACACTGGGCTGCGTCGCGGCCGTCAAGGCGACCGAATCCCCGTCGCAACTGAGCCCAGCATTGATCCACAGGACGTGGATCAGGGTTTCTTCGGCCTTGATGCCAGCCTCGGTGAGCATATTTCCTCGCTCTTCCCGGGAACCCAAGTCCCTGACCACCGGAACCGAATCTCGATCCACCTGCGTGGCCTACATCACGTTCTACGCTGCGCCGATATGCAGTGTCAAGATCGTCGGCACACCCGATCAAGATCGTCGGCAGACCCGATCCGGCCAGGTGACTTCGCCGTAAGGCAGCGGACCAATATCGGCTGGAGATGGACTGTTTCCCGCCGCCGCAGTAGCGTCGCGAGGACAGCGAACAATCGTTTGCGACTCGTGGGCACGCACTCTCCGGTACGCGCGTGCAGTGCCGGTCGACTGGGTCGGATCGGAGGGGATTCACATGGGAAAACTCATCAAGTTGGCCGCCCTGGCAGGCGTTGCCGCTCTCGCGGTGCACTCGCTGCCAGACATCCAGCGGTATCTCAAGATTCGCGCGATGTGACGGTCGCCTGACATGTGTCTGGGCCTGCCCGGCCGGGTCGTCGACGTCACGCCCGGCAGCGACCTCGCCTGTGTCGACGTCGCTGGCGTCGTCCGCGACATCGACTTGGGGCTGCTCGCCGGTCCGTTCGTAGCAGGCGACTATGTCCTCATCCACAGCGGCTTTGCTTTGGAACGGATGACGGCGCAGGAGGCACGCGACTCGCTCGCTGTTTTCGCCGGCGCTTCCACGATCAATCGGCAAGAGCCCGCGGAGGGCACCCGCTCATGACGCCGGTCCCGGCGCCGGTAACCAGGAACATTCCCGGCCCGACGCTGTTCGTGCGCTAGGCGTTCCCGCCGAACAGGCGCTCATGGCGAGCTGGGCTCGTCAAGTCCGAAGTGGGGCCTGCGATCCGGCACGTCCACGCCCAGGATCAGCGAGCCCGCAGCGGGCAACTCAGTGGCCGGCCCTGGCGGGCCGGCGGTGCGACGCGGCGGTGCGGCCGGCGGCTGGTCTGGTTCCCAGCGGTGGGGTGCGTCGGTGAGCCCAACGAGATAGGTGACCGTGCACTCCAGCGCCTGCGCAAGCGCGGGAAGTTTCGCGACCTCCAGGCCCGCGCCGTGCTCGAGGCTGGACAACGAGCGATTGGTCGTACGCAGGCCGTGGCGAGCCAGTCGGGCGACGACCTGCTGCTGGGTCAGGCCGAGGTCACGGCGGCGCTGCCGCAATCGCTGGGTGACGAGCACCTGGCGGTGTGGCCAGGCCTCGTCGGTGCCGATGCGCATGGGGGACTCCCGGGTTGACGGTCTCATCATGATCCGTATACAGAATCCGTCAATCCCGGAATGACGTTGGCGCTAGGGCGCTGCCCCGGAGTCGGCGGCCCTGGCGGGCGGGGACATATCCGCGAGGGGATAGATGTCGTAGCGGGCGAAGTTGAAGATGGGCGCGCGGGCGAGGAGCCGCTCGAACTCCTCGTGCGAGTGGACCAGGTAGATCCAGGCGCCGCCGTGCGCGCCCACCACGTGGTAGCGGACCAGGACCTTGCCCTCGGCCTCGAGGCGCGCACCGTAGCCCGCCATCCGGGCCACGGCGTGCGCCATCTCGCGCGACAGCAGTGACAGTTCCATCCGCCAGAGCACGAGAAATTTCACGGCACTGTCACTGCGCGGCGGCGGCTGGCTGCCGCGACCCGGCCAGCTGGCCGCGCAGCCAGTCGCACCACGCATCGACGCCGTCGCCGGTGCGAGCGCTGACGTCGATCGTCATCGCTGTCGGGTTGACCCTTCTGAGGTTGGCCCGGAACAGGTCGAGGTCGAAGTCCAGGTGCGGGAGCAGATCGATCTTGTTGATCACGACGAGGTCCGAGGAGCGGAACATGACCGGGTACTTGAGCGGCTTCTCCTCGCCCTCTGTGACGGAATAGATCATCGCTCGGGCGTGCTCGCCCACGTCGAACTCGGCAGGGCAGACCAGATTCCCCACGTTTTCGATCAGGACCAGGTCCAGCTCGCCGAGCGGGAGCCGGGGCAGCGCCGAGCGCACCATGGGTGCGTCGAGATGACACTCGCCACCGAATCCGTTGCCGGTGTTGATGAGGGTGATCTCGGCCCCGAATCCGCTCAGTCGGTCGGCATCCAGGCTCGTCTCGATATCGCCCACGATGACGCCGACGTGGACCGAGGTGGCTAGGCGGCGCAGGGTTTCGCGGAGCAGGGTGGTCTTCCCCGCGCCCGGGGAGGACATCAGGTTGATCGCGCACACGCGGTGTCGCATCAGGTCCGAGCGGTTTGCCGCCGCCGTGCGGTCGTTCTCGTCGAAGATCCGCTCGAGCACCTCGATACGGTCGCGGCCGGTCTGATAGGCCGAGTGATCGCCGAACTGCCCGTCGCGTCCGGCTCCGGCGTGGTCGTGCGGCTGGTCTTGATCGTGCGGCTGGGCGTGGTCGTGGTCGTGCGGCTGGGCGTGGTCGTGGTCGTGAACCGTGCCGTCGTCGTGACGATGAAAGCGACCCATGGCAGTCAGACCTCCGCCAACTCGAGGGCGGTGACCAGGAATTCCTCGCCGGCCACGACCTCGACATCGGCGCTGTCACACGTCCCGCACAACATGATCGGGTAGTCCCCCAGATCGCTCAGGTCGGCACAGGTACGGCACCTGACGCGGGCGCGCACGTTTTCGATGTCCAGCCGAGAGCCGTCCAGCCCGGTGTCGGCGCTGACGATCGACCAGCAGTAGACGAGTGTGTCCGGCACGACCTGACGCAATTGACCGACGCGCAGGTGGATGGTGTCGACTGGCCGGCCGCTCGCCCGGCGGGTGACGATCTCGGCGATCGACCCGCAGATCGACAGTTCATGCATGCCGGTACCCGAACGCCCGGTGTGCGCAGAGCCCACGGCTGATGGGCTCGCGCGCGGCCTTCCCGTTACGGATGCGTTCGGTGATTCCCACTCGGTCCCTCCTCGATCGCTCCAGTCAACAGGCTCTCGAGCTCGAGCGCGAGGGTGATCTCGGTTTCGCGCCGCACCTAAGCTGATCGGGTGCGCGCCCTACCCGGCGACGACCTGGTGCCACATGCCTCCTGGGTCATCGATCGCCAGCTAGTCCTCGACGCATCCCCGGCGCAGGTGTGGCCCTGGCTCGTGCAGCTCGGCAAGGATCGCGGCGGCTGGTACCTGCCGCACAGTGTCGAGCGGCTGCTGCCGGTGCGGCGTCGCGGCGCGCGCCGGATCCTCGCACAGTTCCAGGACGTAGCCGTCGGCGACTGGATGCCGGACTGGGGACCGGGGGACCCGGTACTCCGCGTGGCGGTCCTGCGGCCCGAGTACGCCTTGGTGTACCTGTCGCTTCGAGACCGCAACGACGCGCACCGATGGCCCGCCGGCGACCGGCTCGGGCCGGGGGTGCTGGCGTTCAGCTGGGCGCTGGTGCTCGACGGCGACGCCCACCGGAGTGCATTGCACATCCGGTTGCGCGTCGCACCGACCGGGCAGCGCTCGGCGCGAGCGGTTCGGGCACTGGGTGGCCTCCTGGATTGGGTGACGATCGCCGCTCTGAACCGCGGACTGCGCGAGCGGTTGGCAGCGGGGACCGGCAGCCCCCGGTAGCCCCGGCCGTCAGCAGCGGAAGGACGTGACCTCAGAAGCGAATGCGGCGTCAAGGGAATCCGTGTCCCGCAATTGCAGACGTTCGACGGCCATGTGTGCGCAAGTGCGGAACTGTCGGGGGTAGGGTTCGCTCCATGCCCAGTTACCGGTTGCGCGAGGCAGCGGGGCTGCTCGGCGTCAGCGACGACACGGTGCGGCGTTGGGCCGACGCAGAACGGATCGTCACGAGCACCGACGACCGCGGCCGGCGCGTGATTGACGGCGCGGAACTGGCCCGCTTCGCCGAGGCGAACGCCGGCCCGGTTCCCGACCCGCAGCCAGTCCAGCGGGAATCGGCCCGAAATCGCCTGGTGGGGCTGGTGACCCGCGTGGTACGCGACACCGTCATGGCCCAGGTCGAACTGCAGTGTGGCCCGTACCGCGTCGTGTCGCTGATGAGTCGGGAAGCGGCCGATGAGCTAGGTCTGGAACCGGGCGTAACAGCGATCGCGGCCGTGAAGTCCACCAACGTCGTCGTCGAGGTACCTGGGCAGCCGACGTGAAGCCGCGTCTGATACCCGCCGCGCTGTTGGTCACGGTCGTGGGATCGCTGTCGTGCTCGTCGTCCAAGCACCCGTCCGGATCGTTGTCGGGGTCAGTCACGGTCTACGCCGCGGCCTCGCTCAAGGACACGTTCACAACCCTGGCAAAGCAGTTCGAACGGGCGCATGCCGGCACGAAGGTCATTGTGAACTTCGGGCCCAGTTCGGAACTGGCCACCGGCATCACGAACGGCGCGCCCGCGGATGTGTTCGCATCGGCATCGGCGAAGAACATGACGACCGTGGTCTCGGCCGGCGAAGCCGGGCCGCCGCGGACCTTCGCCAAGAACACGATGGAGATCGCAACGGCACCGGGCAACCCTGCGCACGTCGCCTCGGTGACCGACCTCGGGAAGCGCTCGGTCAAGGTTGCGCTCTGTGCCCCGAGCGTTCCGTGCGGGGCGCTCGCCCGGCAGATATTCAACAACGCCCACCTCACCGTCAGGCCGGTATCGCTCGAGGCCGACGTCAAGGCCACCCTGGCGAAAGTCGAACTGGGCGAGGTCGATGCCGGCGTCGTGTACGTCACCGATGTGAAAGCCGCGGGCGCACGGGTGGTCGGCGTGCCCATCCCGGCTGGGATCAACGCGAGTACCAGCTACCCGATCGCGAGCCTGACACACGCGAAGAACCCTGCGCTGGCAATGGCTTTCGCTGACTACGTGCTGTCGGGTGCGGGCCGGCAGGTGCTCGCCGCCGCGGGGTTCGGCAGTCCGTGAATCGGCGCCGAACCCCCACCGGGCTGGGGACGCCCGCGCTGCTCGTCCCACCCGCCGTCGTCGGGGTGCTCTTCCTGCTCCTGCCGACGCTCGGCCTGCTCATCCGGGCGCCCTGGAGCGGGCTTCGCTCGATCTACGCACACACCGGCGTCGCCGACGCGCTCTGGATCTCGATCGTCACCTCGCTCCAGGCGACCGTGGCGTCGCTCGTGCTCGGCGTCCCGTTGGCGTGGCTGATCGCGCGGCTGCGCTTTGCGGGCATGGGACTGGTGCGCGCGATCGTGACGATCCCGCTCGTGCTCCCGCCCGTGGTGGGCGGCGTCGCGCTGTTCCTCGCGCTGGGCCGCCGTGGATACGTCGGGCGCTACCTGTCGTCGTGGTTCGGTCTGGAGCTTCCGTTCACCCAGCACGGCATCGTGCTGGCGCAGACCTTCGTAGCCATGCCATTTCTGGTGGTGACCCTCGAAGGGGCTTTCCGCACCGCCGACCGAGGCCTCGAGGAAGCCGCGGCCACGCTCGGTGCGTCGCGTTCGCGGATCTTCGCTCGGGTCACCATGCCATTAGTGCTGCCATCACTCGTGGCCGGAACGGTGCTGTGCTGGGCGCGTGCACTCGGGGAGTTCGGAGCGACCGTGATCTTCGGGGGCAACGTCCCGGGCTCAACCCAGACCATGCCGACCGCCGTGCTCGACGCGTTCCAGAATGACCCGCAGGCCGCAGTGGCGCTGAGCCTGCCGCTGATGCTGGTGGCCG
>JBHEMN010000043.1:0-8497 GCA_046262575.1 Jatrophihabitantaceae bacterium | reverse complement strand
GCGTGCGCCGCTGAGCCGCGCGTTCTACCGGGCCACCCCGACCGATCGGATGGGCGTGCGATTGCGCCGCCGGTTCGGGTTCCATCGTGGAGAGCTGACCTCCTTCGAGGACGAACACCTGGACCGCGGCGAAGCCCTTGGGCTGAGCTCGGACCTGCTGCGCGAGGAAATCGAACGACCTCGCGTCGGCCCGATGCGCGACATCGTGGCCACTATCCAGCCCGACCAGGATGACCTCGTCCGGGCCGACCTCGACACGTCGCTGTGCATCCAAGGAGCGCCCGGGACCGGCAAGACCGCGGTCGGGCTGCACCGCGCGGCGTACCTGCTCTACACCTACCCCGAGCGGCTACGTCGCACGGGCGTGCTGGTGGTCGGGCCGAACCGGGCGTTCCTGCACTACATCGCCCAGGTGCTGCCGTCGCTGGGAGAGGGCGGCATCGAGCAGACGACGGTCGGTGAACTCATGCCTTGGGCCGCAAGGGCCGACGAATCGCCAGGGCTGGCCACCCTCAAGGGCGAGGCCCGGATGGCCGACGTGCTGCGGCGAGCCGTGCTCAGTCACGTGGCCAAGCCGCCCGACGACGTGGTCGCGATCGTGGGCACGAAGCGGTACCGCATCGGCGCGCACCACCTGCGCCGCTATGTCGACGACGTCCGGCGTGCGCTCAACGACGGGCTGCACTGGTCTATCGCGCGGGAGCGGCTGCGGATGCAGGTGGCCGAGGACGTGCGACGGCAACGCGAGGACGCCGGGGGCGCGCCGAGCGATGCGGACACCGCGAAGGTGGCCCGATCACAGGCCGTTCGCGCGTTCGTCGACGCCGTGTGGCCAGCGCTCTCGGCTCCCGGTCTGCTGAGCCGGCTCTACGCCGACCCGGACTTCCTGCTTCGCTGCTCGCCGACGACGCTGGACGACGGGGAGCGCGCGGCCCTCGGGCGCCCAGCCGCGCGGTCGCTGGCCGCCACCCGCTGGACGGCCGCCGACACGGTACTGCTCGACGAGTTGGACGGCTTGCTGGCCGGGGGCCCGTCCTACGTGCATGTCGTCGTCGACGAAGCGCAGGACCTCTCCGCGATGCAGTGCCGAGCGATTGCCCGCCGGTGCCCTACCGGCTCACTGACGGTGCTCGGTGATCTGGCCCAGGCCACCAGCCCATGGGCACCGGGTGACTGGCAGGTCACGCTGCGCCACCTCGGCCACGACGGCGCTGAGATCCGGCCGCTGACCGCCGGCTACCGGGTGCCGGGAGAGGTACTCGAGGTCGCCAACCGGCTGCTGCCGCACATTGCCGCCGGCGTGCCTCCCGCAACCTCCATCCGGCAGGGCACCGCGGCCTTGCGCTTCGGGCCCCTCACCGCGCTGGCCGACGAGGTGCGCCGCTGCCTGGCCGTCGAGGGGTCCGTCGGGGTCATCGTCCCCGCCCGCCGCGTCCAGCCCGTCCTGCACGAATTGATCAGCGCGGGCATCGCAGCCGAACCACTGGACTCCGACGCTGACCCGCGAGTCTCCGTCCTACCGGCGGCCGAGGCAAAGGGGCTGGAGTTCGACTCGGTGGTGCTGGTGGAACCTGCCGCGATCGTGGCCGGTGAAGCGACCCGTCCCGTCGGCCTGCGGCGCCTGTACGTGGTGCTCACTCGCGCGGTCTCGCGTCTGGCCGTCCTGCATGATGACGCGCTGCCGGCCGAACTCGTCGGACCGCCGCCGCGTGGTGGGTGAGCTCTGTCAGCGCGTCGGGGCGAACGTGATGGTGGGAATGTGGCGGACCGTGTTCGCGACGAATGCGAAGATGACGATGAACCAGATGACTATCAGCACCAACAACACAATGCCGACGACGACCGCGATGAGGCCGAACTGCTTGGCACTGTGCGAAGCGCTTTGCGCGCCCGCCCGATCGCCCACGTTCCAGGCGCTGTCGACCTTCCCGGAGAAGATGAACGCGGGGATGGCCAACGGCCAGAACAGAAAGATTGCCGCGATCGCCCAGCCGATATTGCTCGGCGGCTTTTCGTGCGGCGGTCCCGCGGGGCGGGGCAGGTATCCATAGCCAGGCGGAAGGTAACCGTACCCGGGCGGCCCGGACGGGTACCCGTAGCCCTGCAGCGGCGGGCCGTAACTGCGCGGGTCGCCAACCGGTTGCTCACCCACCGGCTGGTCACCCGTAGGCGGCTGAGTCATCGGACACCCTCGCGTTGGCCGGTTGATCACGACGGAAGCCCGAGGTGGCGACCACGGCGCTGGCATGATCATAGGGCTGCGAGGCCGCTCGCAAACGCCCGGACCCGCTGGCACGGATATGGTAGGTACCCCTGGGCAATGCGATGGTGCGCCACCCCTGTACCAACGGAGCGTCCAGGTGCCAAGTAACCCGCCCGGCGTGGCAACCCCACCCGCGCGTCGTATGCGAGGAGTGGTCGATGAGCGAGCACCTACGTGCTGTGCACCCCGAGCCGGACATGGTCCAGTTGCTCACGCCCGAGGGCCAGCGCGTCGAGCACCCCGACTATCCGCTCGACATCACCGACGACGAGATCGCGGCGCTCTATCGCGATCTCGTGCTCGTCCGCCGCATCGACACCGAGGCCATCGCGCTGCAGCGCCAGGGGGAGCTAGGGCTGTGGGCCTCACTACTCGGCCAGGAAGCAGCCCAGGTCGGCGCCGGCCGCGCGCTGAAAAGGCACGACATGGCCTTCCCGACCTACCGCGAGCACGGGGTGGCCTGGTGTCGCGACGTCGACCCGATGTCCCTGCTGGGTCTGTTCCGCGGCACCAATCTCGGCGGCTTCAACCCGCACGATCACAACTTCAACATGTACACGATCGTCATCGGTGCGCAGACCCTGCACGCCGCCGGGTACGCGATGGGGGTCGTGCGTGACGGCGCCGTGGGCAGCGGCGATCCCGAGCGCGACACCGCCGTGCTCGCGTTCTTCGGTGACGGCGCGTCCAGCCAGGGCGACGTCAACGAGGCGTTCGTCTTCGCCGCGGCCGGCAACCTCCCGGTCGTCTTCTTCTGCCAGAACAATCAATGGGCGATCAGCGAACCCGTGACGACGCAGAGCCGGGTGCCGCTCTACAAGCGCGCGAGCGGCTTCGGTTTTCCCGGTATGCGCATCGACGGCAACGACGTGCTCGCCAGCCTGGCCGTCACGCGCAAGGCCCTCGATGACGCCCGCAACGCGCAGGGCCCGACACTCATCGAAGCGTTCACGTACCGGATGAACCCGCACACCACCAACGACGACACCCGCCGATACCGGCTAGACAGCGAAGCCGAGACCTGGAAGCTGAAGGACCCGATCGCCCGGGTGAAGGCCTATCTGCTCCGGGAGGCCAGGGTTTCGGCCGAGTTCTTCACCGATCTCGACCGGGAGTCCAAGCAGCTTGCCGAGCACATCCGTGCCGGCTGCCGCGCCCTACCCGACCCCACGCCGCAGTCGGTGTTCGAGCACGTCTATGTCGAGATGCCCGCTGAGCTGCGCGAGCAGCGCGACGAATTCACCGACTTCGTGAACTCGCTCGCGGAGGTCTCGGCATGACCGCGCTGACGATGGCCAAGGCGCTCAACCAGGGTCTGCGCAAGGCGATGGAGGACGACCCGAAGGTCCTCATCATGGGCGAGGACGTCGGCAAGCTCGGCGGCGTCTTCCGCGTCACCGACGGCCTGCAGAAGGACTTCGGCGAGGACCGCGTCATCGACACGCCACTCGCCGAGTCGGGAATCATCGGCACCGCGGTAGGGCTGGCGATCCGTGGCTACCGTCCCGTTTGCGAGATCCAGTTCGACGGCTTCGTCTTTCCTGGCTTCGACCAGATCGTCAGCCAGGTGGCCAAGATGTACAACCGCTCGGCCGGTCTGGTCCGGATGCCAATCACCATCCGCATCCCGTTCGGCGGCGGCATAGGGGCGGTCGAGCATCACAGCGAGTCGCCCGAGGCGTACTTCGCGCACACCCCCGGCCTGAAGGTCCTAGCCTGTTCGAACCCGTCAGACGCGTACTGGATGATCCAGCAGTCCATCGCCTGCGACGACCCGATCGTCTTCTTCGAGCCCAAGCGCCGCTACCACGCTGCCAAATCCGAACTCGAGGGCGAGCCCTACCCACTGCATCAGGCCCGGGTCGTACGCCCGGGTCGTCACCTCACGCTGCTCGCATACGGCCCGATGGTCGCGACGGCGCTCGAGGCGGCGGCTGCAGCCACCGACGATGGCCACGAGCTGGAGGTCATTGACCTGCGCTCGATCTCGCCACTGGACATGCCTACCGTCATCGAGTCCGTCGAGCGCACCGGCCGACTCCTCGTGGTGCATGAGGCACCGCACAGCTTCGGCGTCGGGGCCGAGATTGCCGCGCGCGTACAGGAGCAGGCGTTCTATTCCCTCCAGGCGCCGGTGCTCCGGGTCTCGGGCTTCGACACCCCCTACCCGCCGAGCCGCCTCGAGAACGAATGGCTACCCAACATCGACCGCATCCTGGACGCCGTCGACCAGAGCTTGGGGTACTGACGTGGGAGAGATCAAGCAGTTCAAGCTGCCCGACCTGGGTGAAGGCCTCACCGATGGCGACATCCTCAAATGGATGGTCGCGGTTGGCGACACCGTAGACGTGAACGACACCCTCTGCGAGGTCGAAACGGTCAAGGCCGCGGTTGAGCTGCCCTCGCCGTTTGCCGGGGTCGTCACGGCCCTGCACGCCGCCGAGGGCGAGACGGTTCCGGTCGGGGCGCCGATCATCTCCGTTGACGTCTCGCCGCCTGGCACCCCCGAGGCGCCCCCCCCGCCCGTGGCCGGCCAGGCCCCGGCGCCGACCGTCGGCAGTTCGAGTGAGGACATGGTGCCGACGGTGCCTGCGGCTGCCACCGGTGCGGAGATCGGCGCGGCCGAGGAGCGCCAGATGACCTTGGTGGGCTACGGACCCCAGGCAGGCGGCTCCAACCGGCGCCGGCGAAAGGCCGCCGCACAGGAGCGGTCCATGCCGACGCTTGCCGCCGAGCACGGGGTGCTCGCCAAGCCGCCGGTGCGAAAGCTGGCCAAGACGCTCGGCGTCGATCTCACGACGGTGCCGCCGACCGGTCCGAACGGGACGGTATCGCGAGACGATGTGGCCGCCGCGGCCCAGCACTCGGGGCGCGAGACGCGGATCCCGATCAAGGGCGTGCGTAAGCACACCGCCGCGGCGATGGTGGCGTCGGCCTTCACCGCACCGCACGTCACCGAGTTCGTCGCTGTCGACGTCACCGAGACGATGCAACTTCGAGACCGGGTGGCAGCCCGGCGCGACTTCCGGGACGTGAAGGTCTCGCCGTTGTTGTTTGTGGCCAAAGCCGTCATCCTCGCCGCCGCCAAGACCCCGGAGATCAACGCCACGTGGGATGCCGCCGCGGCCGAGATCGTGCTCAAGCACTACGTCAACCTGGGTATCGCGGCGGCAACCGAGCGCGGGCTGATCGTGCCCAATATCAAGGACGCCGACACCCTCTCGCTGCGCGAACTGGCCGGCGCGATCGGTGCCCTCACCGACACCGCGCGGGCGGGACGTACCTCGCCGGCCGACATGGCCGGCGGCAGCATCACGATCACCAACGTGGGCGTCTTCGGCGTCGACACCGGCACCCCCATTCTGAACCCGGGCGAGTCCGGCATCGTCGCGTTCGGGGCCGTGCAGCGGATGCCGTGGGTGGTGGGCTCCGGGCGCGACGAACGGATAGAGCCACGCTGGGTCACTCAACTGGCGGTGTCCTTCGACCACCGCGTCGTCGACGGCCAGCAGGGCTCGCAATTCCTGTCCGACGTCGCAGCCGTCCTTCGAGATCCCGGGCTGGCGCTGCTCTAAGGCAGGGTGACGTTAACCACAGGCGGGCATATAGGCCCGATTCATTCGGTTGTGCCGGTACAGTTACTTACGAATCGACAACCGGAAGAGGCCCGTCATGTCCCGCACCACCAAGCTCGCCAGCAGGTTGCGTCAGCGCCGCGAACACCGCGAATTCGCTCGCGCGCTGTCCAACGCGTCGCCGGCCATGCAGCAGGAATTGCTCGCCGCAGCCGCGCACCAGTACGGCATCACCCGCTGATCCCCGCCGCGGCGGCACACCGCCGCGGCACCGCTGCTCTGCCGGCGATTGCGCCGGGCAGTAGCGTCGAAAGCATGACTACTCATCGCATTCGTGTCGGCTTGCAAATCCAACCCCAGCACGCCGACTACGCCGCGATCCGCCGCACGGTGAGCGACGCCGAGAATCTCGGTGTCGACGTGATCTTCAACTGGGACCACTTCTACCCGCTCTACGGCGAACCGGACGGCAAGCACTTCGAGTGTTGGACGATGCTGGGCGCCTGGGCCGAACAAACCAGCCGCGTGGAGATCGGGGCCCTGGTCACCTGCAACACCTATCGCAATCCCGATTTGCTCGCCGACATGGCCCGCACCGTCGACCACATGAGCGACGGGCGCCTCATTTTCGGAATCGGCTCAGGCTGGTTCGAGCGGGACTACGACGAGTACGGCTATGAGTTCGGCACGGCCGGCGGCCGGCTGAACAAGTTGGCCGAGGCGTTGCCGCGCATCGAGGCTCGCTGGGCCAAGCTCAACCCCGAGCCGACGCGAAAGATTCCGGTGTTGATCGGGGGCGGCGGGGAGCGCAAGACGCTGCGCATGGTCGCGCAGCATGCCGACATCTGGCATTCGTTCAGCGACGTCGACACGCTGATCCACAAGTCCGGCGTCCTCGAGCGTCATTGCGCGGATCTCGGCCGCGACCCGTCGCAGATCGAGCGCTCGGTCGGCGTCCCCAAGGGCGAGCCTGCCGACGTGGCTCAACCGCTGCTGGACGCGGGCGCGACCCTGTTCACGGTCGGCGTGGGCGGGCCCGACTACGACCTGAGTCAGCTGCGCACCTGGCTGGCCTGGCGCGAATCGCGGTGAGCTGATGGCGAGAGCGGCCTGGTTCTTTCCCCTCCCCGACGAGAGCGCACTGCCGGAGCGCCTACAGTCACTGTTCGCCAAGGCCCGCGAGCGCGTCGGTTTCGTGCCCAACGTCTTTCGCTGCTATTCCTACCGGCCCGAGCGGTTCTCGGCGTGGTTCGCCCATTTCCGGCAGCTGCACGAACCAACCGAGAACCTCACCCTGGCCGATCGCGAGATGATCGCCGTCGTCGTGTCGTCCTACAACCGGTGCACGTACTGCATCGTGTCGCACGGGCACGCGCTGCGCGTCGCGCTAGACGACCAGGTCGCCGCCGACTACATCGTGGCCAACTGGCGCCACGCCAACCTCGACCCGCGGGGCTACGCGATATGCGCGTTCGCCGAAAAGCTGACCGCCCGTCCGAATGACATGGCCGAGGCGGATCTGGAGCATCTCGAACGCCTCGGGCTGAGCAAGGACGAGGTCTGGGACGTCGTCGAGGTTGCGGCCATGTACAACTTCACGAACCGGATGGCACTTGCGACCGGGCAGCTGCCCAACGAGGAATACCACCACCTAGACCGCCCAGGTCGGTAATCAGCTCGCCTGTTGCACGCAATGAGGGCCCCGCCGAAGCGGAGCCCTCATTGACTACGGACGAACTCAGATCGGGCGGACGTTCTCCGCCTGCGGGCCCTTCTGGCCCTGCGTGATGTCGAACTCCACGCGCTGGTTGTCGTCCAGGCTGCGATAGCCGTCCGACGCGATCGCCGAGTAGTGGACGAAAACGTCCGGCGCGCCTCCGTCGGGAGCGATGAAGCCGAAGCCCTTCTCGCTGTTGAACCATTTGACCGTGCCCTGAGCCACGTCAATCTCCTCTTGCTGCAAGGAAGCCGCACCATGCGGGTTCCGAGGTCACCACCGGGCGAACACCATTTCCCGACAGCCAGGAGAAGGCAAGATCAACCGGTTACCTGACCCGTTCCGGGTCATTGCGGCAACCGGGCAGAGCCTAGCAAGGGGTACCGCGGGTTCCGCAAGCCCGGCGGGCAGACTGGCTCGCGTGGGTACACCGGTGCGGATGGGGACCGCCCGCGGCCGCCGCGTGCTCGCCGCCACCGTATTGGGCTCGGGGATGGTGTTTCTCGACGCGACGGTCGTCAACGTCGCCGCCCGGAGCATCGGTGATGATTTCCATGCCAGCTTCGGGGCGCTGCAGTGGGTACTCAATGCCTACACGCTGGCGCTGGCCAGCCTGATCCTGCTCGGTGGTTCCCTCGGCGACCGGCTCGGCAGGCGACGCGTCTTCCTGACGGGAACGGCTTGGTTCGCCGCCGCCTCGCTGGCGTGCGCCGTGGCGCCCAACGTCGGGACCCTTATTGCGGCGCGGGCCCTGCAGGGCGTCGGGGGCGCGCTGCTCACGCCCGGCAGCCTGGCCATCATCTCGGCCGCCTTCGCACCGGGCGATCGTGCCGCGGCCGTCGGTGTGTGGTCGGGACTCGCCGGGGTGAGCACCGCTCTCGGACCGTTACTCGGCGGCTGGTTCGTGCAGGACTTCTCGTGGCGGTGGGCCTTCGCCATCAA
>JBHEMN010000042.1:0-8274 GCA_046262575.1 Jatrophihabitantaceae bacterium | reverse complement strand
GCTGCGCGCGGCTCGCCAGTCGTCGATGACGATTCGCCTGGCTACCGTGAACAGCCAACTGCGCGCCGAACCGCGGGACTGATCCAGCACCTGCGGATTGCGCCAGGCACGCAACAGCGTCTCTTGCACGACGTCCTGTGCCTTGGCTCGATCGCCGTTGGTCAGGTTGACCACGTAGGACCACAGCGCGCGGGCATGCTCGTCGTGCAGGGTGCGCAGCAGTTCGGCCTCGGTGCTGGTCACGCCACCTCCCCCGGTGGGCTCCCGCCGACGAGCTGGAATCGGTTGGGTGTGGGTCAGTGTGCTACCCATCGACCGGAGACGCTCCCGCTACCACGAAGGGACACACGCGGCGCGGACGGGAACGGTTCAGCCAGACGGAGCAGCGTCGTCCTCGTCGTGCGGGGGCGTGTCGGCCGGAGCCGGTTCCGAGGGCGGCTCCCCGTGGTCGGCTGGCAGCAGCGCGGCGAGCGCCGAGCCGATGATCCGCTTGAACTTCCGGGGCCCGCGGTTGCGGTCGAGCACGGCCACTTCGAGTTGGCTGGCCGGCAGGGAGCGCGGCGCCCCGTTCGTGCCACCGACGGAGGCGAGCGCGGCGACGGCGACGCCGAGCCCGTCGGCCAAGGCCAGCCCCGCCCGGAACTCGCGGCGCATCTCGTCGGTCAATGAATCGGCCTGGCCGCCCATCACCAGAAACTCCGGTTCGTCGACGATCGTCCCGTCGTAGGAGAGCCGGTAGAGCTGGTCGTCGGCGGGTTCGGTGCCGACCTCGGCCACGCAGAGCTCGACCTCATAGGGCTTTTGCTGCTCGGTAAATATCGTGCCCAACGTCTGGGCGTAGGCGTTGGCGAGGGCTCGCGCGGTGACGTCACGGCGGTCGTAGGAGTACCCGCGCAGGTCCGCCAGGCGGATGCCGGCCACCCGGAGATTCTCGAACTCGTTGTACTTGCCCACCGCTGCGAATGCGATGCGGTCGTAGATCTCGCTGACTTTGTGTAGAGCGGAGCTGGCATTCTCGGCGACGAAGAGCACGCCATCGATGTAGGTCATGACGACGACGCTGCGCCCGCGGGCGATGCCCTTGCGGGCATACTCAGAACGGTCGCGCATGATCTGCTCGGCAGAAGCGTAGAACGGCATGGACATGGCAATTCCCTGCTCAGGCGCCCGGGTGGGCGGTGCGGTCGGCAAGGATTTCTCGCACGACCGGCTCGAGTTCGCCGTCGGAGATCCGGGCTGTACCTGCTGCGGTGGCCAGCATCACCACCGGGTAGATGCCGCGCGTCAGGTCGGGACCCCCGGTCGCGGAATCGTCATCGGCCGCGTCGTAGAGGGACTCGACAACCACCCGGACCACACCTGCGCTGTCGAGGTCCGGGCGCCACAACTTCTTCAGCGCGCCGCGCGCGAACAGCGAGCCCGAGCCGACCGAGTGGTAGTGCTGCTCGGGATAGCGCCCGCCGGTGACGTCGAAACTGTAAATCTTGCCGGCGCTGGCGATGTCGGGGGCGTCGAGGTCGAAGCCGGCGAACAGCGGCACGACAGCCAGCCCCTGCAGCGCCTGTCCGAGGTTGCCTCGGATCATCGTGGAAAGCCGGTTCGCTTTTCCCTCGAGGGTGAGCTGGGTGCCCTCGATCTTCTCGTAGTGCTCCAGTTCGACTTGGTAGAGCCGCACGATCTCGATGGCGAGGCCGGCGGTGCCCGCGATGCCGACAAGGGAATAGTCGTCAGAGGCAAAGACCTTCTCGATGTCGCGCTGGGCGATGAGGTTGCCAGCAGTCGCGCGCCGGTCGCCGGCCATGACCACACCGCCGGAAAAGGCCGCGGCCACGATAGTTGTGCCGTGTGGGGCGAAAGCGGGCACCGCGCCGTTGCCGGGCAGGAGGTTGGGTGCCGCCGCCGAAAGGAACTCAGTGAAGGACGACGAGCCGGGTGAGGTGGCGTAGCGCAGAATTCCATGGTCGACGCCGCGCCCGCCCGCTCGCTCGATGCTCACATCGCTCCTCTGCTGCCCGGTCAGGGTGTGTGCTGCGACCCTACCCACTGGGCTCGGCGGGGCCGGACATCAGGCGGTGCAAGTTGCCTCGCGCTACTGCCCTCCCTTCTGGACGAACGCACGGACAAAGTCCTCGGCGTTCGTCTCCAGGACCTCGTCGATCTCGTCGAGGATGGCGTCAACGTCCTCCGTCAGCTTCTCGTGGCGCTCCGCGACGTTCGTGTTCGACTCGGCGACAGACTCGACCTCGTCCGCCGGTTCGGTCTGGCGCTGCGGCTTGCTCTGGCCGCTGTCGTGGGTCGGCATCGTCCACTCCCTCTCTGACGTACACCCTCACCCTAGCTGCGCGTGCGCACCGAACCCGACGGTGTCACCTCTGGCAAGTCGCGCACAATCCCTGCTGGCCGATCGGTCCGAACGCACCTCAATCGAGTGCGAACTGCGCGACCGGCGCACCCGGGGGGTGACGACACACCCCGAACGGGTACACAGTCCTGATGAACCAGGTGCTGATCGGTCCACTTCTGCGACACGTCGGTACCTCGACAGCGACCGTCTGGGTCGAGACCGACGAGCCCTGCGAGGTGGAAGTGCTCGGCTGCCGCGAGCGGACCTGGACGATCGCTGGCCACCACTACGCCATGGTCTCCATCGACGGCTTGGCGCCCGGCACCAGCACGCCTTACGACGTCCGACTGGACGGCGAGGTGGTGTGGCCGCCCGAGGACTCCGGACGCCCGCACTGCCGGATCCGCACGCTGGCCGAGGATCGGCCGGTCCGGATTGCGTTCGGCTCCTGCCGGTACGCGCGCGCGGCCGAGGTGGCCGACGACGACCACTTCGACGCCGACTCACTGGTGTGTTACTCGCGCAAGATCGCGGCGCTCGGGCCGGAGCAGTGGCCCGACGCGTTCCTCATGCTCGGTGACCAGGTCTATGCCGACGAAACGTCCGAGGCGACCAAGCGCCGCATCCGAGCCCGCCGCGACATCACGACAGGCTCGGGCGAGCAGGTGGCCGACTTCGAGGAATACACCTGGCTCTACGCCGAGTCCTGGACCGACCCGGACGTGCGGTGGCTGATGTCCACCGTCGCAACGTCGATGATCTTCGACGACCACGATGTCCGCGATGACTGGAACACCTCGCACGCCTGGCGTGAGGACATGAAGGAGACATCGTGGTGGCAGGAACGCATCGTTGGCGCGCTGTCGTCGTACTGGGTGTACCAACACCTTGGCAACCTGTCCCCCACCGAACTGGCCGAGAACGAGCTCTACCAGCGCGTCCGGGCGGGCGCCGGCGACATCGAAGCCCAGCTGCGGGAGTTCGCCGCGACAGCCGACCGGGAAGCTGATGGCGCCAAGGGCACCCGGTGGTCCTACCGACACGACTTGGGCAAGGTCCGGCTGCTCATGATCGATTCACGGTGCGGCCGCATCCTGGCCGAGGGTGCGCGCAGCATGATCAGCGACAGCGAGTTCGACTGGATCAACGAGCAACTGCAAGGCGATTACGATCACCTGCTCATCGGCACCTCACTGCCGTGGCTGCTCCCTCGTGCCCTGCACGACATCGAGTCCTGGAACGAGGTGCTGTGCGCGGGTGCGCGTGGACCGCGAGTGGCCCGCTGGGCCGAGAAGATGCGCCGTGCGGCCGATCTGGAGCACTGGGCGTCCTTCCGCAAGTCCTTCGACCGTCTCGCCGCGCTGTTGGCCGCTGTCGGGCGTGGTGAGCGATCAGGGCCGCGCGGCCTTACCCCGGCCACGGTGTGTGTGCTGTCCGGCGATGTGCACCATGCCTACGCCGCCCAGGCGAACTACCGCGACCACGTCGACGCCCGGATCTACCAATTGACCTGTTCGCCGCTGCACAATCACGTGCCTGCGGCGATGAAGGTCGCGTTCCGAGTGTCCTGGAGCCGGGCTGCCGAGCGTGCCACGAAGGCGCTGCTCGGGCTGGCAGCCAAACTGCCGCCCATGTCGATCGAGTGGACGCGTTTGGCCGGCCCGTACTTCGGCAACGAGGTCGCCACGCTGGTGCTCGACGGACGCCGAGCCGAGTTGGTCCTGGAGAAGGCGGGGCCGTCGGGCCAGGCGCCTGCGCTCACCGAGGTCGCCCGAGTCACCCTGTCCTCGGGCTGAGTTCCGGCCGCCCTGTTCAGCTCATCGATACCGGCCCAGTCTGGCCAGTCACCGTCCAGGCTCCGTTGTTCTTCTTCAGCACGAGCGTTTCACCCAGGCCGCACAGGCCGCCGCATTGGACCCCGACTGGCACCTGAGCGCCGTTGTCGACGTAACGAACTCGGCCCAGCATGACAGCGACGCCGTCGTGGACGACGGTGAGATTGCTGTCTCGGATCTTCGCGTGGTCGGAGACGAACTGCACCCGGGCATACGGTTGCAGAGCAACGGCCAGGTCATGCTGGAGCTCTGCCGAGATCGGCTGTGCGCCGCAGGGACCACTCAGGGCGCTCGCGTTCGCACACGTGTGGTCGAGGATGAACAGCACCCGCCAATGACTGCCGGGGGCCAGCCGCTGCGCCAGGTACCGGATCCCGGCGGCGTACACCTGGGCGCCGTCCGAGGGTGCTTTGCCCACCTCCGTCGCGGGTGTCGACGCTGCGCCCGCCGGCACGTGCCCTGCGGCGCGGGGCGAGCGGCTCATTGCCACCGCGAGGGGAATAGCTGCGACCAGGGCGACTGCCGCGCACGCTCCAGACACTGCCCACCGGCGCCTGCGTCTGCGTTGAGCGCGCTCCATCACGTCGTCGGCCAGGCGGGGGCCCGCACTCGGGGCTCCCTGCGCAAACAGGTCGAGAAGTCGACGTTCGCTCACGATTCCTCCTTCTCACCCGCGGACAGCGACATGCCAGTGGAGCCGCGTCGGTCACGCAGCGGTGAACCTGTCATCGCGATCCGTCCGGTTGGCTTCTCCCCCTAAGACGCGTTCGCGGCGACGCCGCGTTCCACCCGCGGTCCCCAGCCGCCCGGTTGGGCCGGTCCCGCGCTACGGCCGCAATCGCTCGCCGCCGTGGATCGCGACCGCCGTGGTGTTGCCCTCGGGGGCCAGCGGGCACTCCCAGGCGCTGTTGTAGCGGCAGGACGGGGGGTAGGCGAAATTGAAGTCGACGGTGATGCGTCCAAGCCCGCCGCCGAGATCGGCACCTTTGGCGGTGTCGAGCACATAGCGCCCGCCGCCGTAGGTGTCACCGCCGGCTGTGCCGTCGCGCAATGGCAGGAACAGTCCGCCGGCGTACTGCGCCAGCCACCACACGTCCAACGTCACCCCGAGGGAAGCGAACGTGACGACGCCGAGGCGGCGCAGGCGGATTGCGCCGTCGTTGCTCGACTCGATCGCGCGCACCTCCTGCTCTCCGGCGACTTCCAGTGGCACGTCGAATCGCAGATCGGGATCGTAGGGCCAATACGGCAGACCCGTTTCACGCAGCCCGCTGTCGCTCGGCAGCGGGCTCTGCGGGTGCTCGCGGAACAGCCTGTCGCGGCCGTCGCGCCACAGCTGGTGCCCGTTCGTGGGGTCGGGCTGCGCACGTACTCGGGCATAGAGCTCACCGACCTGCCGACGCCAGTTCGCCACCTCGAGCATGAGGTCCATGACGCAAACGGTAATCCGGTGTCGCGGTGCGCAACCTAGTCCCGGTCGTCACCAGCCGAGCGCGTGGAGCCGATCGTCGTCGATCCCGAAGTGATGGCCGACTTCGTGCACCACGGTCCGGCGGACCTCGTCGACCACTTCGTCCCCGGTGGCGCACATTGCGCAGATCGCCGTGCGGTAGATGGTGATGCGATCGGGCAGGAGGCCGGAGTAGTCCGAAAGGCGCTCTGTGAGCGGGACGCCCTCATACAGGCCGAGCAGGCCAGGCGGCCCGCCGTCGAGTTCGACGACGACGGCGACGTTGCGCATCAGCCGTCCGAGTTCGGGCGGCAACGCGTCGAGCGCGACCCCGACCATCGCCTCGAACTGTTCACCGTCCACGACGACCATGCGCTCATTGTCCGCCACCTGAGGGCGCGATCGGGCGCACGGCGACTGGCTGCGCTCCATGAACGGGGCGGCTGCGCGCCGCAAAGCCGCGATCTCTGCCTATCACGTCGAGGTCTATATCTCGGGAGGCCATGTCCGGTCCCGATTCGATGCTCCCCGCAGGATTTGACGGTTACCACGAGTGCGTCTCGCCGTACTTCAGTAGCCGGCGGATTGTCCGCGGCTGCTACGTTGCGGGCATGCCGCATGACTCTGTGTTGAAGTTCGGAAATGCTGTTCACCGCGGTCTGCTCAAGCTCAGTGGTGGACGCGTGGGGTGGAACCTCTCGAACATGCCCGTGCTCGAATTGACCACGACCGGCCGCAAGAGCGGCCAACCGCGCACCGTGATGCTCACCTCTCCGCTGCAGGAGGGTGACACCTTGGTCGTGGTGGCGTCACGGGGTGGCGACGACAAGTCGCCGGCGTGGTTCCTCAACCTGCGTGACAACCCAGACGTGCAGGTCGCGCTGAAGGGTAAGGCAAAGCAACGCATGCGAGCGCGCGTTGCCACCGCGGAGGAGCGAAATCGCCTGTGGCCGCGGCTCACCGCCGACCACGCGAGATACGCCGGCTACCAGACGAAGACCGCACGCGAGATCCCGCTCGTCCTGCTCGAACCGGCCAGCTGAGCCGCGACCGTCGCGGCGCGTACCCGCACTCTGCACATCGGATACTCCCCCGCCCTGCCGTGGGCAGGACGTTGCGCCGGAGCTAGCCTGACTGGCCCGCCAACATCTCGGGTCTGGCGGCGGATTCGACGCGCGCCACCGAGATGCGATCGGCAACGCCCTTGAGGGACCGGCGGCGCGCTCGCAGGACGCGGACCCCAGGCAGTTCCCCTGCCGCGGCCAGGGTGTCGGCGGTGACCAGCACCTGGCCCCCCTTGGCCAGGGCGGTGACCCGTGCCGCCACATTGACCACGTTCCCGATCAGGTCGTCGGCGGTCACCACGATCTCGCCGGTGTGCAGTCCCGCTCGCAGTCGAAGCGGTGCCGGGGCGGTAGCCAGCAGTTCCAGCGCCGCGCGGATTGCCGCCTGTGCTGACGGGAAGACCAGCATGAGCCCGTCGCCGAGGTGTTTGACATTGCGGCCACCCCACCGCCGCACGATCGGCGAGGAAAGCCGATGGTGCTCGGCGAGCACAGTCAAGGCGGCGTCGTCGCCATGGGCGGAGGTGTAACGAGTGAACCCTTCGAGGTCAGTGAACGCCACCGTCGCCGTGCTGACTTTGTCCTTGCCGCCCCGAGCCAAACCGCGATCCCAGAACAGGTCCCACGACAGCAACTGCAGCGCATTCAGGCCGACACTGGCCAATGCGGACGGGTATCGCTCGACGGTGCGCTCAACGACCCGGCGCAGCACCTCGACCGGTGGCGCGATCGACGGCTGGTGCAGCGAAGGCTGGTCGAGCCACTGCCGGTCTATAACGCCGACCTCGACCGCCACGTCGCGCACCGCGGGGCTGTTGTCGATCAGCTTAGCCAGGCGTTCGGCCAAGGCCTTGTGTTGCGGCTCGGCGCTGTCGTCCTCGGGGGCGACGACGCCCCTCGGCGATCTCTCCCTCACGACGAGCGTGGCCCGACGAGGGCGTCGATGAGCGCCGCTGCCGTCGGGCAACGATCGAGCAGATCGCCGACATGGGCACGCGTTCCGCGCAGCGGCTCCAGCATCGGCACCCGCACCAGCGACTCGCGGCCGACGTCGAAGATGACCGAGTCCCAGGACGCCGCGGCGACCCAGGGGCCGTAGCGGCGCAGACACTCGCCGCGGAAGTAGGCGCGGGTGTCGTCAGGTGGGGTGTTCATGGCGGTCTCGGCTGCATCGCTGGGCAACAGCGTCTGCATCGCGCCGCGCGCGACGAGCCGGTTGTACAAGCCCTTCTCGGGGCGAATGTCGGAGTACTGCAAGTCGACGAGTTGCAGGCGCGGCGCATCCCAGGCCAGGCCGTCTCGGTCGCGGTAGCCCTCGAGCAGCCGAAGTTTGGCGACCCAATCCAGCTCCTGCGCAAGTTGCATCGGGTCGGCCCCCAGTCGCTGTAGGACCGATTCCCAGCGACACAGCACGTCGCGCGTCTGCTCGTCCGCGTCGCTGCCGTACCGGTCGTCGACGAACTTGCGGGCCCGGTCAAGGTATTCCGCCTGCACGTGCAGCGCAGTCATCACTCGACCGTCGCCGAGCTGGATCAGGTGCCGAAGCGTCGGATCGTGCGAGACGTCGTGCAACTCGCGCAC
>JBHEMN010000041.1:0-7346 GCA_046262575.1 Jatrophihabitantaceae bacterium | reverse complement strand
CCGTTGGGGCTACACCGGAGGGCCGGTATTCATTGGCCTGTAGTCTCTCGCCGTTTCGCATCCAGGTCGGCCACGGTCGGCTGGGGCAACAGCGGGGCAACACGAGCCGCTCGCGCCGCCAGATCCAGCGCGTCGGCGACCTCGTCGAGCTGGTCCGGGAACAGGTGCCCGTACAGGTCGAGCGTCATGATCGCGGATTTGCCCGCGGTGCTACTTGCCGGTGGCCATAATGATTGCAACACCGATCTTGACCTTCATTCCGCCGGCAAGTGCGTCGGTCTTGAACACGCCGTTCAGCGCGTCGGCCGCCTCAGAGGACAGGTAGATGGTGGTGCCCTGCAGAGTGGCAATGCCGGCTTTGGAGATCGTGGGTGCCTTCAGTGTGCTGCCGTCGAGGTCGAAGAGCTTCACTGCGTGCAACGGTGTGCCGCCGTTGATGGATACGTCGCCGGTCACGCTCGACTTCGTGCCGGGGTGGACGACGAAGTCCGTGATCGACACCTTCGTCTTACCGGAGGTCAGGGTGAGGCCGCTGCCGGCATGGTCCACCTCGCCTTGGACGTATGGGGTGACCTCGCCCTTTTTGTAGATCGCGGCGTTGCCACCGGTGATCGGGAAGACGGCCTCGACTTTCTTGCCTACCATCTTGATCTTCGCGGTGCCGAACGGTGTCGGCGTGAGCTTGAGGGTGCCCAACGCTTTCAAGAATCCGGGGTCGAAAATGACGGTCGTGGTGTTACCTGTCAGCGTCTTGAATGCGCCGACCGGCTTCTTGCCGTTGGATCCGCCGTTGGAACTGCCGCCGTTGCTGCTGGCGCAGGCGGCCGTCATAGTTGCCAAACCGACCGCGGCAACGACTGTCAGAATCTTCGTGCATCCGCGCATTAGTCCTCCTGGAGATCGAGTAGGTCGCTGAATCAAGCTCAGCTTTTCCTCGCGCGGGCTCTGGACGCCAGGACGACTGCGGCGATGGCGAGCACCCAACCGACCACGTGCAGGTATCCGCCGAGCCGAATCCAGCCGAAGTGCTTGACGAAGCTGCCGCCCGGGTCCTGGTTGTCGAGTTGCGTGACAACCAGGAGTGTCAGCACGAGGCCGAGAAGGGACAGCACGATCACGACAAATCGGCCGAGTCTGCTCACGATCGGGACAGGGACCAGAACCGCCGCCAACAGGACAATGATCACGACGATCACGAGCGCCACGCCGAGGTAACCGAAGTACGCGTGCTGGATGCCGGGCGCGGAGCCCAGGCTGGTCTCGGTCTTCAATGCCCCGAAATCAACCTCGTACGTGCCGACCAGCGCGACCCAGGTAGGCCCCAGCAGGCTGACGATCAGCGCGACTGCCGCCAGAACACCCACGGCCGCCGCGACGGGAGAGGGTCGGTTCATGCGGCCGGGTGCGGGGGCATGGGTGCTAGAACTCATCTGCAACTCCTCGACGATCCGCGCGGAGTCCACATCTGCCCTCGGCGCCTTGGCCGTCCCTGTCGCTTCTGCGTGCTCCGTCTCGCCGGCTCGCTGTTGTTCGGCCATTCCCTGCGCTTGTGTCGCCCACTCGGCCTCAGCGGCCGCCGCGCGTTCGAGCTGGAGCCGCTGGCTTCGCGTCATCTCCTGCGTCGGCGTGTGATCTGCCGTTGCCGCTGGTGGTCCGACTGCCTGCGGGGGATCGCCGACATCGCCAGCAAGTTGTCCGCCCGGGGGAGCTTCGGCCTCATCGGCAGCACCGGTGCGCTGTTCGGACGTGACGCCTGCCGCGACAGACTCCGGCTCGAGCTGTCCGCGCTGCAGCTGGGACAGCCGCCGTGCGCGTTCGACTGAATTCTCCGGTGGGGCAGTTTCGTTTTCCTCCATCCGCTGAGTGTCCGCGCCTGAAGCCGGTTGCGCGACCCACAAATTCGTAGGCCCGCCCGGCGTGTGCCCGACGGTTGGTCTAGGCCGCCCGCTGGGCGACCGATGCGGATCGTGTTCCTCCGCAAGAGCCGCCACGAGCCGATTCCGCTGCCCATTCCGCCTCGACTTCACGCTCCACGTCTGCGGTCCGTTGCGCGTCGATCGCCCGTTGCGCCTGCCCAGCCCGCTGCGCCTCGGCAGTCATCGAGCAGGGCCGGGTCGTGATCGGGTTCCAGTCGAGGAGCTGGATCCTGCGGAGGCGCGGGGGTTCGCGCAGGCGGTGGTCGAGTTGGCCGACCTCGCAGAGGGCGCACCATGAGCGATTAGCCATTCCCGCGCAGCACGACAGCGGCCCACTTCCCGATTGTGGGAGACGGGCCGCTGTCAGGTCGGTTAACAGCTCAGGGCGTCGCTTGTGGGGCTACACACGTCAGACCCCGGTCTCCGGGGCGGTCTGATTCTTCCTTGCCGTGACCGCTCCCTGCCCGGGGGTGTTCGACTTGCTCAATCCTCGGAGTCTGAATCAGCGGCGCCGGTGTCGGGGCCGCTCTGGTCGCCCTGCTGGTCATTGACGTTGTCGGTGTCGGTCGGTGCGCTCGTGTTGTAGTTCACGTTCGAGTGTGATGGCGTGCCTGCGCTGCTGGCTGCCGCGGTCACGGCGCCAACCCCGCCGATGGCGAGCAGCGCGAGCGCGCCGCCGGTGAGCGCGCGGCGCCCGTGCGGAATCCGGATCTTCATGCTTACCTCCGTGGTCACGTCGGATCGTGTTGACGTGTCCAGGATGCATGCCGGTTCATGTCAGGGTGATGTGTCGGTGATGAGGGCTGCCGCTGGGGTGCGGGGCGGCCTGGCCGGCCATCGGATCGTAACCCGGGCGCCCCCGGCGGGAAGGTTCTCTGCGACGGCGGTGCCGTGGTGGGCTTCCATGACGGCTCGTACGATCGCCAACCCGAGGCCGTTGCCCCCCGGACCCTCCGCGGCGCCGGCCGCCGGCCGGTGCCGGGCATGGTCGGAACGGCTGAATCGTTCGAACGCCACCGGTATGAACTCCGGGGCAAAGCCGGTTCCTTGGTCGGTGACGGTGAGTGTCGCGCACACCCCGTCCTTCTGGTGGGTGAGGGTCACCGTGGCTCCGGGTGGTGAATGGCGCACCGCGTTGGTGAGGACGTTGTCGATCGCTTGCCGGATCCGATCCGGGTCGCCGATGACGGGCAGTGCCGCCGGGCCGCAGGAAGTGACCAAAACCTGGTTCGCCGCAGCGCTGGTGGCCGCGGCTTGGATCGCGATGTGCGCCAGTTCAGCCAGGTCGAATTCCCGGGTGCGCGATGGCGCCGTTTCGGTGTCGTGGGCCAGGACGAGCAGGTCCTCGGCAAGTCGAACGAGTCGATCTGTTTCCGCGGCGGCGACATCGATGGTGGCCGCGAGCTCGGCCCGGCTGCGGCCCGGGCGCCGGGCGAGTTCGAGTTCGCCCTGCAGCACGGCCAGTGGTGTGCGCAGTTCGTGGCCCGCGTCGGCGACGAAGGCCTGCTCGCGGGTGACCGCGGCGTGTAGCCGGCTGAGCAGGCCGTTGAGGGTCTCGGCCAGCCGGGCGATCTCGTCGCGGGTACGCGGAACCGCCACTCCGCTGCTGGCGTCGTGTTCCTGCAGGCCGGCGGCTTGGACGCGCATCCGCTCGACCGGACGCAGCGCGGCACGGGTGAGCAGCCACGAGCCCGGCCCGGCCAGGAGCAACGCGATCGTACCGAGGAGAGCCAGCTGCCAAGTCGATCGCGCGACGGCGGCGTCGACCATGTCCCGGCTGGTGATTACGACGATGAGGACCCCGACCTGATCGGTCGGGCCAGCGAACAGCCGCATCTCCGCAGGCCCGTTCTCTCCCGCCGCGTTCAATGTCACCGTGGTGTCGGTGACGACGCTGCCCTTGGCCGCCGCGGCGGCCTGGGCGCGGGTCAGGAGTGGTGTCGGGGGTAGCCCGTCGGAGGATTCCAGCACCGCGCCGCCCACCGTGAGTACCTGGGCGTAGGTGCCCAGCGACGGCGCCAGCCGGGTTTGGCCGTTGTCCTGGAAGTTGCCGAGCTGGCTGATCAAGGTGTCGGCGTGGCTGCGCAGCGAGACATCAAGGCTGTTCTCCAGGCCCGATCGCAGCCGCTCTATGAACAGCACCCCACCGACAATGAGCAGCACCAGGCTCGCTGCAGTGAACAACAGCGCAAGCCGTAACCGGATACGCATCGCCAGATCAGGCTAGCTGCGAACGTTCGCCGACGGATCGTTGTTCGGTGCGCAGCCGGTACCCGGCGCCTCGCACCGTCTCCAGCTGCTCGACACCGAACGGGCGATCGATCTTGCGGCGCAAATAGGCGACGTATTGATCGACGACGTTGCTGCCCGAGTCATAGGCGAAGTCCCACACGTGTTCCAGGATCACTGTGCGGGTGAGTACCTCGCCGACATGTCGCAAGAACAGCTCGAGCAGCGCGAACTCCTTGGCTGACAGCTCCAGAGTCTGCTCACCGCGCCACGCGGCCCGCGCGGCCGGGTCCAACCTCAGACTGCCGGCAGCCAAGACTGTCGGGCGGGCGGGAGCACCGCGCCGCATCAGTGCCCGCAGCCGGGCCGACAACTCGCTGAAGCTGAACGGCTTGGCCAAGTAGTCATCCGCGCCGCTATCGAGCCCACGCACCCGATCACCGATCCCGGAACGGGCGATCAGCATGAGCACCGGCACCCACCGGCCGGCTTCACGCAGCCGGCGACAGACCTCGAAGCCGTCGATCCCGGGCAACATCAGATCCAGCACCACCGCGTCGTAGTCGATCTCGCTCGCCCGCCACACGGCCTCCACACCGTCCCCGGCAATATCGACCGAATAGCCGTCCTCGCTCAACCCCCGAAGCAGCGTGCTCGCCATTCGGGTCTCGTCCTCGACGACCAGCACCCGCATACCCGAACGGTAGGCGCGCCAACATGTGACCGCGATGTCAATTGGTGCAACCATGGTGGATAGCCCACAGCCGAACCAGCGTCCGCCATCTGGTGGTAACGATGGGCACGGGAGAGCTGCGCAGCCCGCCGATCATCGCGGAATACACCCCAGGATCCTGTCGCGGGTTCACCAGGATTGATCATTCCGGTAGCGATTGAAGCCCATCGGCGCTTGGCCGCAGGGTGATCGGGCCGGAGGTGTCGGCGATTGCCTGCCATGGGATGAGGACGGCGTGCCGGTGCAACAATTGGACGATGGTGCGGATCAGCCAGGGGCCTTGCTGGGCGCGGCGGTCATAGCCGAGCAGCGATCCGGTGTGCCGTCCGCTGACGATGATCGCGGCGACCCGCGGCGCTTGCATGGCGCCTCTGAGCGGACCGTCCTGGACGCAGCGCAGGTCGATTACCATGCCCAGCCGTTTCTGGGCGGCGTCGACGACGTCCAGTCCGATGAGTTCACTCGCTCTCATGACGGCTCCCCGGTATGCGAGCGATGATGTGGGCATCCACCCATCGCTCCAACGCGATGACGTCCAGTTCGTCGCGTCGCCGGACCACGGTGATCGCACTGCCGATGTCGCTGACCAGTGCGAAGTCGATGCGCGGCGGCTGCTCACTTTGCCCCTCGGCCAGGCGGCGAGCAATGGCGCTTACCCAGCGGCCGAGACGACCACCGAGGCGCGGGCCGAGGGCGCGCGGTCCGACCAGGATGGCTGTGATGAAAGGACGCCCGGTTTCGTCAACATCGAGTTCGAGGTCGTCTACCTTGCAGACGAAACGGCCGTCGGTGTCGATCACCTGCCGATCGAGCAGGTGCAGGTGCAGGTCCAGTGTGCGTCCATCGTTCGTCATTGCCCCGCCTTCGTCCAGATCATCAGCGGTATCGCCGCCAGCGAGGCGATGATGATGATGACGAGAAAGATGCTCCCGAGGAAATTACCTATCCGCCCATTGGCCTTGTCTCCCATGTAGTCGTGATCATTGGCGATGACCAGAATCGGGAAGTAGGTCAGCGGCAGGGCAACGGCGGAGAACACCACGGAGTACTCGGTCACCGTGATGGGGTTGATCGTCGTCAGCACACCGCCGACGGCGAGGATCAGCGTGAGCAGCACAACTAGGTGAAAGCGGGTCGCTCCCCGGGGCCGGACGAACTTGCCCCATTGCCAGCCGAAGTACTGGGCCACGCTGTAGCCGCAGGACAAGCCGGTTTCCAGGGCTGCGCCGAAGGTGGCGGCGACGAATCCGATGATGGCCACCGCGAGCGCGATCTTGCCGCTGGCCACGGCGACTGGGAGGCCGACCTGGCCGAGGGTGTCGACGGTGACGTTGTTCGGCAGCAGCACCAGCGCCGCGACGGCCGCGATGGCCAAGGACAACAACCCACCCAGTGGGAAGCCGATGAAGACGTTGATGCGCTCGGTAATGATGTCTTTCTTGGTCCACTTCTCCTCCACGCCTCCGGAGGAGAAGAAGAACACCTCGTACGGTGTCATGGCGGCACCGAAGAGTGCGATGGCGTAATAGAAGTACACCGGCGTGCCCTCTGTCGCGGGCTTGTGCGGCACCGCCACCTGGTGCACCAGGTTGCCCCACTGGGGGTGGAGCTGCCACAGTGCGACGCCGAAGACGATCAAGGTGAGACCGAGCAGGCCGAAGAAGTTCTCCAGGACGGAGAACTTGAGCCGCCAGATGATCAACCAGACAGCCAATCCCACCAGCGGCACCCACAGCAGGTAGTTCACGCTGGTCACCAGTTCCAGCGACAGCGCGATGCCGCCGATCTCTGCGGTGAACGTCAGCGCGGTCACGAGGAACGAGGCGATCAGGTTGGCCAGGCCGGCGCGGGGGCCGAGTCGCTCGCGCACCAGGTCGAAGGTGCCGCGGCCGGTGACCGCGGCTACCCGTCCGGACATCTCCGCGTACAGGCAGATCCCGACCAGCCCGACCAGGGTGGCCCAGGCGAGCGACAGCCCGAACCGAGAGCCGACGAGCGCGTTGGTGACCAGGTCACCGATATCGACGAAGCCCCCGATCGCGGTCAGGATGCCCAGCGCGACACCCAGCAGCCGCTTCACCCGTGCTCCTGCGCGAACTTGGCCAACCCGTCCGCGGTAGCGGCGAGCTTGCGTGCCTCGGCGGCCAGCATCGTGGTGTCCTGCCGTCGAGCCAGGATCCGCAGTTGCGCCATCCCGCCCGAACCGTCGGACAGCAACTTGTCCAGGCCCTCCCGCAGCCGGTCGGCCCGCTTGGTGTCAGGCGGCTGAATCGAGTCGAAGGTGTTCTGAATCGAGGAGAACGCGTCCTCCGACTCACTCAGGACCGTCTCCAGATAGGCCTGCATCAGCCGGCCGCGCAAGCTGGTTCGCACGCTCAGCAGCGCAGTTTGCAACTCCGAGAGGCTGGCGTTCGCGGTTCGTACTGCCTTGTTTTCATAGGTGGCCGTCGTCCGGGCCGGCCCCACAC
>JBHEMN010000040.1:0-11457 GCA_046262575.1 Jatrophihabitantaceae bacterium | reverse complement strand
GTGGTGACGGCCACGGACCGCATGCCGAGCCGGCCCAACCGCCGCGTCAGCAGGATGTGCCCGACGACCGCGCCGACCACGTAGGACAGCGACGTCGAAATATTGAGCCACTCGACCGCCGGTATCGACGGATGAACATTGACGTTTGTGCCACTGGGCGCGCGGAAGATCGCATCGGTCACCAGGACGAGTACGACCTTGGTGCCGACCATGAAGACGTTGATCAACGTTGGCGTCCGTCCGTCGCGCAGGGCGTAGAAGACCCGCAACTGCAGCATCACGATGGCGAAAGGCACCAGACCGAATGCCGACAAAGCCAGGGTCGAACCGATCAGGCGGGCTCCCCCGAGGGAAGTTTGACCGTGGGCGAACAACGTGATGGCCAACGGGATGCCCAGGACGATCAGTCCCGCGGTAATCGGGAGCAGGGCGACGGCGGACAGTCGCGACCCCATGGTCAGGTCCTCGACGACGGCGGCGTTGTCACCCCGCACCGCGGCACGTGACATTCGCGGCATGATCGCGGTCAGCAGCGAGACGACGAGAATCCCGTAGGGCATTTGGAATAGCAGGTCGGCCTGCGTGAACACGGTCAGCCCGCCGTCGCTGATGCCGACCTTCTGGATGACTGTCACACCGACCTGACTGGCCAGTACGTAGCCGAGAACCCAGCCGGCGAGCGAGCCGACCTCCTTCATGCGGCCGATCTCGTTCGGGCGCGCGCGGAAACGCCATTGCCAGCGAAACCCGACACGGCGCAGGGCGGGGACCAGCACCATGGCCTGGGCCGCGATGCCCAGCGTCGTGCCGATACCGAGGACAAGGATCTGGGTGGTGGTCATGTTCGCGGGTGTCAGCGTGGTGGGTCCCGGCAAGATCCAGAAGACCAGCACGGTGACGATCATGATCACGTTGTTGAGCACCGGCGACCATGCGCCGGGCTTGTACACGTGTCTGATGTTGAGCACTGCCATGAACATCGCGCCGAGCCCGTAGAAGAAGATCTCGGGCAGCAGCAACGTCGCGAACAGGCTCGTCAGCGCGCGTTGATCGCCCGGCGGAACGAACGCACCGGCGATCCACGGCGCGGCGGCCACGGCGAGCAGGGTCAGCACCCCGAGCACTGCGGCGGCGATCGAGAGCAGCCGCTGGGTATAACCGACGCCGTCGTCGGCGTCCTCGGACTGCGCGTGGACCAGGAGCGGGATGAGCACGCTGGAAAGCACGCCGCCGAGCAACAGCTCGTAGACCATGTTCGGGAACGTGTTGCCGGCACTGTAGGAGTTGCCGACGGCCCCGACGCCGAGAGCGGCGACGAGCAGGACACTGCGCAGGAAGCCGGTGATTCGACTTGCCAGGCTGGCGAGCGCCATCGTGCGGCTGTTGGCGAGCAGGCTGCGGGTGTCCTCGTCTGAGGCCGCTGCAATGGGGGCGGCGGCGGCAACGGCCGCTTCGTCGACCGGTGCGGGCAGGGACGTGGTGGCGGCGTCTTCGGGACTGGCGGCGTCGTCGGGACTGGGCGCGCCGGGGCTGGTCGCGGCGTCGACCGCCGTCACCGAGGGTGCCTCACCGCGGCGCAGTTTGCGCTTTCCGACGTAGGTCGGCGTGCTCCATTGCGGCTCGCGCGGCGCCTCGATCTGCGACCAGTCAGCGACCAACACCGAGGAGATCGGGTCGGCCTCGGTGAAGGTGCGAGGTTCGAACATCGCCCCCCCGGAGTAGAGCGACGGCGCACTCCAGCCGCCCTCGGTCGACGACGTCACGGCTCGATCAGCGGCGGCACGGTGCCGCGCGCAGGCTCCGGGTGGCGCAGGCGCCGCAGGAAACGGATCAGCAGGGCGAGCAGGAGCACTGCTGCCGCGCAGACCGTGATGATGACCCCGATCGCGCCCAGTGCGGTGCTGTGCACGGAGAGGAATACCGGACCCCCGAGCGGCTCGCCGCTCGGGGTGTAAAGGACGGCTTGCACGACGAAGCGGCCGGCCCGTTCGACGTGCGTCGCGATGTGCAGCGTCACGCGCTGGTTAGGCGGGATGGCCTGGCGGACCACCTCGGCGGCCGAGAAACCGGGCAGGCCGTTGACGGAGGTCACGCGCACGCCCACCAGGACGGGTACGTCCAGATTGTTCCTGATCACCAAGGGAAGCGGCGAACTGCTCGATGCCAACGTGTAGGTGCCGCCGGACGGTTTCAAGATCTCGACGCCCGATGCGATCACGTCGATGCGTTGGTTCAGCTGATCGGCATAGGCGGCACCGGCTGCCGGATCGGTGCTCCAGGCGCTGGACTCCGCGCGCTGAATTGCATCGGGCAGAGAACCCAGCAAGGTGATCGCGTCGGTCGAACTCAGCATCGTGCTGAGCGCCGGCACGAGCCGGGTGAATTTCTTCGCTGCGCTGAGCGTCGCCGCGGACAGGGTCGGAGCGTCAACAGCAGCCGGCAGAAGTTGGCCGCGATCGGTTGGCTGGACGCCGGGGGGGCTCGCCGAGCCCAAGGCCACCGACGCGGACCAGAACTCGTGTGCTGTCCCCAGGATCGCGGCAGTGGCTACCTCGGACGGGTCGATCTCACGCGGCGCCACGATGACGACGTAGGGCGAGCTCGCTCCGTCCTCAACCGCCCGGATGGCCACCTCTGCGACCAGTTTGGGCAGCTCGGCGCGACCTGTGCCTCCTACCGAGAGCACCGGCGCGACATAGCGCTGGATGCGACTCGCGGTGACGGCGGCCAGAACGGGTCCCGCCGGCGTCTGCAACGACGCGAGCGCATTGGGTCCGGCCGCCTGATTCGCTGGGCCGGGCAATGCGGCATCGCTGAGCACGACCGCCCGCGCGCCCTGGCGGACAACCGCAGTCAGGGTGTCGAGCCCGAGGACGCCATTGGCCGGCCACGCGACGGCATTGGAGCTCTGGTGACCGCCGAGCGCGGCGCTGACACGAGCCTCGGCCAGCTGGCTCAGTCCAACCGTCCAGGCCAGCCCGTTTCGGGTGAGGGACTCGACGTCGGGGTCCGCGGGCGGCGTGAAGGCGACCGTGAGCGCGCGGTTCGCGTCCAGCGCCTGCCGCAGGCGGGTGAGCCACTTCCCGGCAGCCCCCGAGCCGGTGCCGGGTACCAGCTTGCGCCCGAACTGGTATTGGTACGGGCCCGCGCCCATGACGGCAAGTTCGTCGATCAGCTCCGGGTCGATCACCAGCGTCATCGCGACGAGTCTGCCCGCCGTCTCCACGACCCTCAGGACCCGGTCGAGGCGACCGGCTGCGACCGATGCCGCCAGGTCGTCGTCGGTGAACACCGGGCGCTCGGCCGGCGCGGACCGGCCGGTGTCGTCGAGCAGCCGGTGCGGACGATCGATGATCGGCCACACCCAGCTCACCAGAACCAGCGGGGCGATAGGGCTCCTGCCGAACGCGGGAGCGTAGGTCTGGCCGGACCCGATCAAGAGGTCCGTACCGGAGGCGTCGGTGGCGTGGACGGTGAAGTACAGCGGGTAGATGGCGTTGTGACAGATGCACAGGCCTGCATCCTGCGGGATGTCGGTGCTTGAGCGGTACGTGACTGATGAAGTTCCCTGCGGGCCCAGCGCGGTCGTCACCGGCTTGCCGTTGGCGGGATCGAACTTCCCCGCCAACTCCGGCTCAGGGGGCCGGGGGTGGGCGAATGCCTGCTCCAGCGCCTGCTGGCTGTTGATCGGGTCGCCCCGGTCACCTGTGACGGTGACCTTGTCGATGGACTGGTCGGTCGTGTTGGTCAGCCTGATCTCGATGATCAGCGGTTGCGGGGTGTGGCTGCGCGTCGGTGTCGACGGCGTGACGGACAGGACGGAGAGTTGCACGCTGTGCTGGCCCAGGGGTTCGTTGCCGGCCGCGGGCGCAGCGAAGATCAGCGACGTTCCGAGCAGAACTCCCACGGCAGCGAGGCTGCCCGCCCGCAGCCAACGCCGCGGGAGGACCCAGCGCTGCCTCACGCGGTCTCCGCTAGCAGCCGCCCGGCCGCGTCAACCAGCCCGCGCTCGTCCGGGTAGGCCAGCTGGGCACGGATGTCGGGCAGCGGCACCCATGCCACCTCGGTGACCTCGATGTCGGCGTTGGAGAGTTGGCCCCCGGTGGCGCGCAGCAGGTAGTGGCGCACGGTCTTGTGGATGCGTCTCCCTTCGGCGACGAACCAGAAGTCGATGGTGCCGAGTTCGGCGACGATCTCCCCGCTGATGCCCGTTTCCTCCGCGACCTCACGGACCGCGGCCTGCTCAGGTGTCTCGCCAGCCTCGATGTGGCCCTTCGGCAGCGACCAGAGCAGGCGGCCCTGCCGGTCGGTACGTCCGATGAGGGCTCCAAGGGGTACGTCGCCGCCGAGATCGACGATCAGACCTCCTGCGCTGTATTCGTTCACCCGGCGCAGCCAACGGCGACGGCCGTGTCCGGACTTGGCGCCCCTGGGACCGCGTCGCGCGGCCGCATCCGATGACCCCTTCGCCATGGGCCCGATGGTAACCGGCGCCCGAAATCTCAGCGGTCAAAGCGGCTGAGTATGTTTGCGGCCCGTGAGCCCCCCCACCAAACCCCTCGCAACGCTCGAGCCCGCGCGGGGACTTCGGTGACCCCGCCAGGCGACCTGATCCCGATCCCGCCCGAGGCGGGCGAACTCGGCGCCGCCTTCGCGCGTGCCGGGCACGAGTTGCATCTTGTGGGGGGGACGGTGCGCGACGCGCTCATGGCCGGTTCCGACCAGGACGTCGATCTGGACTTCGCCACCGACGCGCGCCCGGACGCCGTCCTAGCGGTCGTCGGCCCACTGGCGCAGGCGACGTGGACGACAGGGATCGAGTTCGGCACTGTCGGCGCCCAGATCGGCGAGCGGATGTGCGAGATCACGACATTCCGTGCCGATCGCTACGACCGCGTTTCGCGCCATCCCGAGGTCGTCTACGGCGACTCACTGGTCCACGACCTGCGGCGGCGCGACTTCACGATGAATGCGATGGCACTGTCGGTGACCGGTGATCGGTTGTTCAGCGACCCGTTCGGCGGACTCGCCGACCTGGCTCGCGGAGTCTTGCGTACCCCGGGCAAACCGCAGGAGTCTTTCGCCGACGACCCGTTGCGGATGCTGCGGGCGGCGCGATTCGCCGCGACGCTGGCCGTCACGATCGCCCCCGAGGTGCAAGCCGCGATGACGGCTATGGCTGAGCAACTTGGGCGGGTCACCGCAGAACGGGTCCAGGCCGAGCTGGCGAAGCTGCTGCTGGCAGCTGTCCCGCGGCCCGGGCTGGAGCTGCTTGTCGACACTGGCCTGGCTGACGCCGTGCTACCCGAACTGCCGGCGCTGCGCATGGCAGCCGATGAACATGGCCAGCACAAGGACGTGTATGCCCACACCCTGCAGGTGCTCGAGCAGGTCATCGACCTGGAAGCGGCGGCGGGCGAGCCTGGCGATCTGACCCTGCGATGGGCCGCCTTGCTGCACGACATCGGCAAACCCGCCACCCGCGAGTTCGCGCCGGGCGGCCGGGTCACGTTCCACCATCACGAGGTCGTCGGGGCCCGGCTGGCCCGCAAGCGGCTCAAGGAGCTGCGGTGCAGCAAGCAGCTTGTCGACGACGTGGGACAGCTGGTCTTCCTGCACCTTCGCTTCTACGGCTACCGCGCCGGGGAGTGGACCGACTCAGCGGTGCGCCGCTATGTAGTCGACGCCGGCCCGTTGCTGCCGCGGTTGCACAAGCTGGTGCGCTCGGACTGCACGACGCGCAACAGGCGCAAGGCGGCCGCGTTGTCAGTGGCCTACGACACGCTCGAAGCGCGCATTGCGGCGTTGCGCTCGCAGGAGGAGCTGGAGGCTGTGCGGCCGGACCTCAACGGGAACGAGATCATGGCGATCCTCGGGATCGCGCCGGGTCCCCTCGTCGGACAGGCATATCAGCACCTGCTCGCGCTGCGGATGGAGCACGGCCCGGTGGGCCGTGACCGTGCCAAGGATGAGCTCACCCGGTGGTATGCCGCGCAGCAGCAGTGACCCGCCCGCCCAGCCTGAGGTAGGCAACGCCCGTCGCACCGTAGGCGACTCCGATGAGTATTACGGCGGCCGGCGAGTACCCACTCTCGGGCAGCACGAGTGCCGTGAGCACCGCGGCGGCGACCAGGGTGAGGTTGAACAGCGAGTCATAGAGCGAGAAGACCCGGCCGCGGAACTCGTCCTCGATGTGTTGCTGGACGACGGTGTCGATGCAGATCTTGACGCCTTGGGCCGCGAATCCGAGCAGAATGGCGGCCACCAGCAGCAACGGCAGGGTATAGGGCAACCCGAGGCCGATCTCGGCCAGGCCCGCACCGACCAGCAACACGGCGGGCCAGCGTACAAAGCCCAGCCGACGCGACGCGACGGGCGTGAGCACGGCTGCCAGCCCACCGCCGATCGCGACGGCGGCGACCACCTGGCCGAGCCCGGCCAGCCCGGCGCGGAAGAACCCGTCGTCGTGGAAGTAGTTGCGGTAGAGCAACAGGGTGCACACAGTAGAGACGCCGTAGCTGAGGCGATGAACACCGATCGCTACCAGTGCGTACAACGCGAGCTTGCGCTGGGACACGTGGCGGGCGCCCGCGAGCAGCCCGCGGGCCACTTCGGAGACCGTCTCGCGGCGGCTGCGTTCGACGTCGTCAGGCCCGAGGTCCTCGCGCCCGAAGCCGCGGGCGACCACGGCCGAGAGGAGGTAGGGCAGCGCCGCCACCATCGCGATCGCGGCGTAGGAGCCGTTCGAGCCGCCGAATAAACCCCGCGCCCCGATTGCCGCGGCACCGCCGGCCGCGGTGGCGATAGCCCCGCTCGTCGTCGACAGCGCGTTGGCGGTCACGAGTTCGCCCATGTCGATGACATGCGGGAGCGCGGCGCTCAGGGCGGATAGGTAGAGCCGACTGAGCGAGACCACGACCAGGACGCTCGCGTAGAACGGCTGACCGTGCAGTCCGCCCACGATCTCCACAGCGATGAGCAGCACGGCGCACGCGCGCAGGGCGTTGGCGACGACCAGCACCCGCTGCCGTCGCCACCGGTCGAGCAGTACTGCGGCGAACGGGCCCACGAGGGAATAGGGCGCGAGCAGCGCGGCGAACCCGGCCGCCACGTCGGCCGCGTGCGCCTGCCGCTGCGGGTTGAACAGCACGGCGCCGGCCAGGCTGGCCTGGAAGACACCGTCCCCGAACTGGCCCAGCAGGCGGACTGCGTACAGGCGCCGGAAACCACGCTGGGCGAGGGCGCTGAGCAGATGTCCCTGGCGCGGCACGTCGGTGACGCTAGCGGGGACCGGGGCAGGTGGTGCGCGACCCCGCGCGGGGTCCGCTGGCCGAGGTGGGGTCATCACCGCCAAGATGGGCGGGTGTCCTCGTCGAATTGGGCTGCCTACGGCGGATCCGAGCCCGCCGGTGGCCGCTTGTTGGTGGCGACGCCGCTGCTCACTGACCCGCAATTCTCCCGCACCGTCGTATATCTGCTCGAGCACGATGGCGGCGGCACAATCGGCGTAGTCGTGAACCGCCCGAGTCACACGCCGGTCGGGCAGGTGCTGCCGGACTGGCAGGAGGTCGTGAGCGGTCCCTCAGTTGTGTTCGGCGGCGGTCCGGTCCAGCCCGATGGTGCGCTGTGCCTGGGCTTGCTCGCCTGCGACGGTCCCTGGGCAAAGCGGGTCGTGGACGGGGTAGGCACGGTCGACCTCGACGGCGACGTACTCGCGGTCTCCGGAGTCGCCACCCGGCTGCGGGTCTTCGCCGGCCACGCGGGGTGGTCACCGGGCCAGCTCGAAGCCGAGCTTGCCGACGGAGCCTGGTGGGTAGTCCAGGGCAGTCCCGCTGACCTGTTCAGCGAGGAGCTGAGCTCCATGTGGGCGCGGGTGCTGCGCCGGCAGCGGCCACCGTTGAACCTGGTGTCGACCTACCCACCTGACCCGATACTCAACTGAAGGCCCGCGCTCAGCTGAAACCCTGAACGATGATCAGCACCGCGCCGGGCTACCTCAGCGCTCGACGGTGCCGTTGCTGAAGTCCTCGACGGCGACGCGGGCCTCGTCGTCGGTGTACTGCACCGGCGGGGACTTCATGAAGTACGACGACGCCGACAGGAGCGGGCCGCCGATCCCACGGTCCTTGGCGATCTTTGCCGCGCGCAGGGCGTCGATGATGATGCCGGCAGAGTTGGGGGAGTCCCATACCTCGAGCTTGTACTCCAGGCTCAGCGGCACGTCGCCGAACGCCTTGCCCTCGAGCCGCACGAATGCCCACTTACGGTCGTCCAGCCACGCGACGTAGTCAGACGGGCCGATGTGCACGTTGTCGGCGCCGAGGTCGCGGTCGATCTGCGACGTGACCGCCTGGGTCTTGCTGATCTTCTTCGACTCGAGGCGGTCGCGCTCGAGCATGTTCTTGAAGTCCATGTTGCCGCCGACGTTGAGCTGCATCGTGCGCTGCACCTCGACGCCGCGGTCCTCGAAGAGCTTCGCGAGCACCCGGTGGGTGATGGTCGCGCCCACCTGGGACTTGATGTCGTCACCGACGATCGGGACCCCGGCGTCCTCGAACTTCTTGGCCCACTCCGGAGTGCCCGCGATGAAGACCGGCAAGGCGTTGACGAAGGCGACCTTGGCGTCGATGGCGCACTGGGCATAGAACTTCGCAGCCTGCTCGGAACCGACCGGCAGGTAGCAGATCAGTACGTCGACCTCGGCCGTTCGCAGAGCGTGCACGACGTCGACCGGATCCTCGTCGGACTCGGTGATCGTCTCGCGGTAGTACTTGCCGAGACCGTCCAGGGTGGTGCCACGCTGGACCGGTACGTCGAGCGGCGGCACGTCGCAGATCTTGATGGTGTTGTTCTCGCTGGCGCCGATGGCCTCGGACAGGTCGGTGCCGACCTTCTTGGCGTCGACGTCGAACGCGGCCACGAATTGGATGTCGCTGATGTGGTAGGGCCCGAAGTCAACGTGCATCAGGCCGGGAACCTTGGTGCCGGGCTCGGCGTCGCGGTAGTAGTGCACGCCTTGGACGAGTGACGCCGCGCAGTTGCCGACGCCGACGATGGCGACACGGATCTTGCCGGCCGCAGACTGCGAACCCATAGGGGTCCTCCTTGATTGTTGGCGCTGGATGTCGGCGCTGTTGGGTTGGATGCTTCAGTTATCGCTCGGTGCCCGACGGGCGTCCGAGCGCTCGTGTTCGATCAATTCGGTGAGCCATCGGACCTCGCGGTCGACTGACTCCAGGCCGTGCTCATGCAGCTCGCGGGTGTAGCGATCCAGGCGTTCGCCGGTGCGGGCCAGCGAACTCTTCATGCCGTCGCGCTGCTCCTCTACGCGCCGGCGTCGGCCCTCGAGGACTTGCAGCCGGATGTCGGAACGCGTCTGAGCGAAGAACGCCAGCCGCGCGCCGAACCCCTCGTTGTCGAAGGCTTCCGGGCCGACCTTGGCGAGCAGCTCGGCGAGGTGTTCCTTGCCGTCGGCGGTCAGCCGGTAGACCCGCTTGCGACGGGCCCGCGGAGGCAGGCCCGGTGCTGCTTCGATGGGGGCTTCCTCGGAGATCCACCCGGCGTCGGACAGCCGCCGCAGGGTGGGGTAGAGCGATCCGTAGGAGAATGCCCGGAACGCACCGAGCAGGGTGGCCAGCCGTTTGCGAAGTTCGTACCCGTGCATCGGGCTCTCGTTGAGCAACCCGAGGAGGGCGATCTCCAGCATTGCTCAACCTCCATGTCGCGACGATGTATCAGCACGATACATCACGTCGACACTTCGGTGGCGTCAGGCTACCGGTGGACGACCGGATTGTGAATATCCAGCAGCTTTGCACCCCAACGGCGAAGACTCCCGCCGACCAGCTGGTCGGGGGCCCTTCGTGTGGTGAATCGTCGGTCGGCTGCCGTTACCCTCGCCACAGGTTGCTTCGCGTTACTCGACGTAACGGATACCTTGTCGTGGTGGAGACCCGTCGCGCCGCCGTCATCGGGGGCAACCGCATCCCGTTCGCCAGGTCCAACGGCCCCTACACGCAGGCCTCCAACCAGGACATGTTGACCGCCACCATCGACGGCCTGGTAGCCAGATTCGGCCTGCAGGGTGAGCGCCTCGGCGAGGTCGCGGCGGGCGCCGTGCTCAAGCACAGCCGTGATTTCAACCTCGCTCGCGAGTCGGTGCTCGGCTCGAAGCTGTCGCCCAGCACCCCGGCCTACGACGTGCAGCAGGCCTGCGGCACCGGCCTGGAGGCGGTCATCCTCGTCGCCAACAAGATCGCGCTGGGGCAGATCGAGTCGGGCGCCGCGGGCGGCGTGGACACCACGTCGGACGCGCCCATCGCGGTTCACGAAGACCTGCGTGCGGTGCTCCTCGAGGTCAACCGGGCCACATCGCTCGGTGCTCGCCTGAAGGCGCTGGCCGGGCTGCGGCCGCAACAGCTCGTACCAGCCGAGCCGTCGAACTCCGAGCCGCGCACGGGGATGTCGATGGGAGCACACCAGGCCGTCACGACACGCGAATGGGGCATCAGCCGAAAGGCGCAGGACGAACTCGCCGCTGCCAGCCACCGCAACCTCGAGGCCGCGTACGAGCGGGGCTTCTTCGATGACCTGATCACCCCCTTCCTCGGCCTCAGCCGGGACCAAAACCTGCGGCCGGACTCGTCGCTGGAGAAGCTGGCCACGCTCGCACCCGTATTCGGGACGGGCGAGCACGCGACGATGACGGCCGGCAACTCCACCCCCCTGTCCGACGGCGCCTCGATGGTGTTGCTCGCAAGCGACGAGTGGGCCGCCGAGCATCGGCTGCCGGTACTGGCCCACTTCGTCGATGCCGAGACCGCCGCCGTCGATTACGTGCACGGCGACCGCAAGGCGGACGGCCTGCTGATGGCTCCCGTCTACGCGCTGCCCCGCCTGCTCGCGCGCAACGAACTGACGCTGGGCGATTTCGACTTCTATGAGATCCACGAGGCCTTCGCCTCGACCGTGCTTGCCACCCTGGCGGCGTGGGCCGATGACGCGTTCTGTCGCGAGTACCTCGGGCTGGACGGCGCGCTGGGTTCGATCGAGCGCGCAAGACTCAACGTCAACGGCTCCTCGCTGGGCGCGGGGCACCCATTCGCGGCCACCGGCGGGCGCATAGTCGCGGGCTTGGCCAAGCAACTGCACAAGAACGGCGGTGGGCGGGGACTGATCTCCATCTGCGCCGCCGGCGGCCAGGGTGTCGTCGCGATCCTGGAGGCCTGAGCATGAGTGATCGCTACCTGGATCTGGTGAACACCCCCATCGGTTCGTCGCTGGCCTCGCGGGTCGGGCTGCCGCGCCCGGCGATCCTGCGCCGCTACCAGGCCGGTGCGCCATTGCTCGAGGGGCCGGTGTTGCTCGGGTCGACGACCGGCACACTGCCGCCGGCACTGGCTGCACTGCTCACCGGCGCCGGTGCTGACACGTGCGTTACTGACACCGATCGCGACG
>JBHEMN010000039.1:0-4238 GCA_046262575.1 Jatrophihabitantaceae bacterium | reverse complement strand
GCCGCCCCGCCGCGCCGCGCCGCGCCAAGCAGTCAAGCGTCCCGCCGGAAAGCGGCCCACGGGCCGGCGTCGCGACAGGCGGGGGATGCGTCTGGGGACGCTGCATCCGCGGCTGCGCTACGGCTTCGCCGCCGTCTGCACACTGCTGCTCGTCCTCGGCGCTCGCTTGATCCAACTGCAGGGTCTCGACCACGGCGACTACGCCCACGCCGCCTCGGCGCAGCGCCTCGACCGGGTAACGTTGCACGCGCTGCGCGGCCAGATCCTCGACCGCAACGGGACCGCGCTCGCCTACACCTCCAGCGCCCAGGACATCACCGTCGACCCCGAGCAGATCCCGGCCGCCAAGCGCGCTGCGTACGCCGCACGACTCGCGCCCCTGGTCGGCAAGACGCGCGCCCAGGTGCTCGCGGTGCTGGCCAGGCCGGGCCACTACGCCGTGCTGGCTCGGGCCCTGGCACCCGTGGATGCGCAGCACGTGGAACACGTCGGACTGAAGGGGGTGTACACCCAGGCGACCACGCAGCGGCAATACCCAGGCCGGAGCACGGCGGCCAACATCGTCGGCACAGTGCACTCGGACGGCACTGGCGCTGCCGGAATCGAGGATCAGTTCAACAAGGTGCTGGCCGGCTCCGACGGCAGCCTGACCTACGCGGTCGACAACCTCGGCAACGTCAACCCCAGCAGTCGCGCCGTCCGTCACGCTCCACGTGACGGCGGCACGGTGAGACTCACTATCGACCAGAACCTGCAATACATCGCGCAGCGCTATCTCGACGCCGCTGTGCTCGCGTCTGGCGCCCGGAGCGCTGAGATGGCGATCTTGGACGCGCGCACCGGCCAGGTGCTGACCCTGGCTTCCTCAGCGACGTTCGATTCGGCAAACCCCAACTCGATCAACCCGGATGTCCCGATCGATCCGCCGGTAATGGCGGCCTTCGAGCCAGGGTCGGTGCAGAAAGCGATCACCTTCTCCGCGGCAGTGCAGACTGGTGTGATCACGCCCAAGAGCGTCCTCACCGTGCCGACCAATATCGACATGGGTGGGGTGAGGGTCAGCGACGCCTGGTGGCACCCGGCCGAACAGTTCACCGCGACAGGCATCCTCGCCCAGTCATCCAACGTCGGCACCCTGAAGATCGCGCAGCGAATCGGACCCGCCCGGTGGGACTACTACGAACAGAGGTTCGGGGTGGGGCAGAAGACCGGAATCGAGTTGCCGGGGGAGAGCGGCGGGTACCTGCCGCCGATGGATCAATGGTCGGACTCGACGTTCGCAAACCTGCCGTTCGGACAGGGCGAGAGCATGACAGTGTTGCAGCTCGCCTCGATCTACCAGACCATCGCCAATGACGGCGTGCGCATCCCGCCGCGGATCGTGCAGTCGACGACCTCGGCGGACGGGACGGTGAGCACGACTCGACAGCCGGCCGGCATAGCGGCCATCACGCCGCAGACAGCGCTGACCGTGCGCACCATGCTCGAGTCGGTGACGCTGCCCGGCGGAACAGGCGTTAAAGCAGCCATCCCCGGGTATCGCGTCGCGGGCAAGACCGGTACGGCCCAGCAACCGGATCCGGCGCGCGGGGGCAGGTACTCGGACTCGATGAACTGGGACACGTTCGCTGGCATGGTGCCGGCCGACAACCCGCAGTTCGTCGTCGCCATCATGGTCGACAACCCGGCCCACGGCCTGCATGGCGGTGACGTCGCCGCTCCGGTGTTCAAGCAGATCGCCAGCTACGAACTGCAGCACGCGCACATCCCACCGACCGGCTCGCAGTCCAAGCACGTGCCGCTGATGATCTGTGACGCAATCACCCGCCGGTCGGCACCAAGTACCGTCTGCTGACGTGGCGTCCGCTGCGAATCCCCGGGCCGCGCTGCCGCGGCCCACCCGCGTCGTGGCCGTTGCGCTCCGCAGGTTGGCCGCCCTCTGCGAAGGCAGCGTCGCCGGTAGCGACGTTGCGGTCACAGGCATCACCGCCAGCAGCGATCAGGTTCGCCCCGGTGACCTGTTCGCCGGGCTGCCCGGACGAACCGCGCACGGCGCGCGCTTCGCCGCCGATGCGGTGGCGGCCGGCGCGGTCGCGGTGCTCACCGATCCGGCGGGTCGCCCCGACGTCCCTGCCGGCGTACCGGTGTTGCTGGTCGAGGGTGTGCGTGCTGTCCTCGGCCCGGTGGCGGCGGAGGTCTACGGCCGACCCAGCCACGACATTCCCGTGCTCGGCGTCACCGGGACGAGTGGCAAGACCACCACAACGTTCCTGGTCCGCGCCGGCCTCCAGGCGGCGGGTCGACCGTCCGGGCTGATCGGCACGGTGGCCACGCTTATCGGCGACGATATCGTCAAGACCGGCTTCACGACGCCGGAGGCGCCCGAGACGCAGGCCCTTTTGGCGGTCATGCGCGAGTTCGGCGCGCAGGCGGTGGCAGCGGAGGTTTCCAGTCACGCGCTCGCGATGGGTCGCGCGGACGGCATCGAGTTCGCGGTCGGGGCGTTCACCAACCTCTCCCAGGATCACCTGGACTTCCACGCCGGTATGGAGGACTATTTCGCCGCCAAGGCTCGGCTGTTCGACGGTCGATCGCGCGCGTCGGTGATCGTGACTGACGACGAGTGGGGGCGCCGGATGGCCGCCATCGCCGGCCCGCACACCGTCACGGTGAGCACGAGCGGGGACCGGTCGGCGACCTGGCAGGCGCGCGACATCACGCTCACCTCGGCAGGCGGCACGACGTTCCGGGTGCTGGGCCCCGGTGTCGAGCTGCACACCGGCTGCGCGGTGCCGGGCGCCTACAACGTCGCCAATGCCCTGCTGGCGCTGGCTATCCTCGCCGAGACAGGCGTCCCGGCCGCCCTCGCCGCACCAGCTGTCGCTGTCGCGTCCGTTCCCGGGCGGATGGAGCGCGTCGATGCCGGCCAGCCGTTCCTCGCCCTCGTCGACTACAGCCACAAGCCGGCCGCCGTCGACGGGGCACTGCGCACGCTGCGGCCGCTGACCCGCCGCCGTCTGGTCATCGTGCTCGGCTGCGGAGGCGACCGCGACCGGGCCAAACGGGCCTTGATGGGACAGATCGCCGCACGCGGTGCCGACGTCCTGATCGTCACCGACGAGAACCCCCGCTCGGAGGATCCCGCCGCCATCCGGCGGGCGATGCTCGACGGCGCGCTCACGGTGCCGCGCACTGAGCGCGGCGAGCTTCGCGAGATCGGCGATCGGGCGCAGGCGATCGCCGCGGCCGTGGCCGGGGCAGCAGGCGGCGACACGGTCCTGGTGGCCGGCAAGGGCCATGAACCAGGTCAGGAGATTGCTGGCATTACCCATCCGTTCGACGACCGTGACGTCCTGCGCCGCGCCCTCGAGCGAAGGAAGGGGCACAGCGATGAGCACCCGAACACGTGACCAGAGCGCGATGAGCGTGGCAGAAGAGATCCAATGATCGCGTTGACCCTCGGCGAGGTCGCCGCGATCGTCGGCGGCCGGCTGCGCGGTGCCGACCCGGGCGGGCTCGTCACGGGCCCGGTCGAGTTCGACTCGCGCAACGTCGTCTCCGGCGGTCTTTTCCTAGCGCTTCGCGGCGAGCGTGTCGACGGGCACGACTACGTCGGGGCCGCGATCGGGCAGGGTGCGGTGGCCGCCCTGGTCACCCGTCCGGTGCCGGGGCCGCGCATAGAGGTGGCAGACGGGTTTGCCGCGCTTGCTGCGCTGGCCAGCGCCGTCGCGCGGCGGTTGAGCGATGTCGTTGTCATCGCCGTCACCGGTTCCTCGGGCAAGACCTCGACGAAGGACCTCCTCGCGCAAGTGCTCACGCACCTCGGTCCGACCGTCGCGCCACCCGATTCGTTCAACAACGAGCTCGGCCATCCCTACACTGTGCTGCGCGCTGACACCGACACCAGATTCCTGGTGCTGGAGACCAGTGCTCGGAGCGTCGGCCACATCGCCTTTCTGGCCGGGATCGCGCCGCCGCGCATCGGGGTCGTCCTCAACGTCGGCAGCGCCCATCTGGGCGAGTTCGGCAGCCGTCACGCGATCGCGGTGGCGAAGGGCGAATTGGTCGAGGCGCTGCCGGCCGCGGCCCAGGGGGGAGTGGCCGTGCTCAACGCCGACGACCCGCTCGTGCTCGCGATGAGCCAGCGCACTGCCGCGCGGGTCGTGACGGTCGCAACGGCGGCCGCTGCGGACGTGTGCGCCGACGAGGTGACGTTGGACGACCTCGGCCGGCCGCAC
>JBHEMN010000038.1:0-4947 GCA_046262575.1 Jatrophihabitantaceae bacterium | reverse complement strand
AGCTCATACAGCGCAGTTGCTTCCAGGTCGTCGCGTCGGTCCGGGTCGATGACGCCGTCGGCGGACGGGATCGCCCAGCCGTTCTCGCCGTCGAACCACTCGTCCCACCAGCCGTCGAGGATGGAGAGATTCAGCGCGCCGTTGAGCGCGGCCTTCATGCCCGACGTACCGCAGGCTTCCAGCGGGCGCAGCGGGTTGTTCAGCCACACGTCCACGCCCCAGTAGAGGTAGCGCGCCATGCCGATGTCGTAGTCGGGCAGGAACGTGATGCGATGGCGCACCGCGGGATCGTCGGAGAACTTCACCATCTGCGCTATCAGCTGCTTGCCGCCGTCGTCGGCGGGGTGGCTCTTGCCCGCAATGACGATTTGCACGGGCCGATCCGGGTTCAGCAACAGCGCGCGCAGCCTGTCCTCGTCGCGCAACATCAGTGTCAGCCGCTTGTACGAGGGCACCCGGCGCGCGAAACCCATCGTCAGGACGTCGGGGTCGAAGGCCGAGTCCGTCCAGCCCAGCTCTGCCTCACTCATCCCCCGCTGCAGGGCCGACTGCCTGACGCGCCGGCGGATCTCCTCGACCAGCCGGGCTCGCAGATCACCGCGCACCCGCCACAACTCGCCGTCGCCGATTGCGTCCATGGCCGCCCAGTCAGCGCCCTCGTCGAGGACGGCGGAACCCACTTGGCGCTCGGCGATCTCGAGGATGTCTCGGCTCATCCACGTCGGTGCGTGCACGCCGTTCGTTACCGAGCCGATCGGCACCTCACTGGTATCGAACCCCGGCCACAGCGGCGCGAACATCTCGCGACTGACGGCACCGTGCAGCAACGAGACGCCGTTGGCGCGCTGGCCGATGCGCAGCCCCATATGAGCCATGTTGAAGATCGTGGCGTCTTCCTCGGCACCGAGGTCGAGGATCCGTTCGACGGGCACGCCCTGCATCCCGCCCAGGTGCGCGGCGACCAGTTCGCGCGGGAAGCGGTCGATCCCGGCCGGCACCGGCGTGTGGGTGGTGAAGACCGTGCCGGCTCGGACCACCTGCAGCGCCTCGTCGAAGCTGAGAGCATTCCCGTCGACGAGCTCGCGGATCCGCTCGACGCCGAGAAAGCCGGCGTGCCCCTCGTTGGTGTGGAAGACCTGTGGCGCGGGGGTGGCGGTGGCGGCGCAGTATGCGCGGATGGCGCGCACGCCACCGATGCCGAGCAGGAGCTCCTGCTCGAGCCGGTGCTCCTTGCCGCCGCCATAGAGCCGGTCGGTGACCTGGCGCGCTGCCGTGTCGTTCTCCTCGATATCGCTGTCGAGCAGCAGCAGTGGCACCCGGCCGACCTGCGCGACCCACACCTGTGCCCACAGCGTGCGCCCCTCGGGCAGCGCAAGGCCGATCCGAACGGGGGCCCCGTCGGCGGCCTGCAGAACCCTGATGGGCAGACCCTGCGGGTCCAGGGACGGGTAGTGCTCGAGCTGCCAGCCGTCGCGCGAGAGCGTCTGGCGGAAGTATCCGGCGCGGTAGAGCAAGCCGACGCCGATGATCGGGACGCCGAGGTCGCTCGCTGCCTTGAGATGATCGCCGGCCAGGATGCCGAGACCGCCGGAGTACTGCGGCAGGACTTCGGTGATGCCGAACTCAGGTGAGAAGTACCCGATCGTCTCCGGCAGCGAGCCCGGGGCGTCGGATCCGGTGGAAACGTGTTGTTCGGCTTGCCGGGCCTGATACCAACGCGGCTGGGTCAGGTAGTCGGTCAGGTCGTCGTGAATGTCGTCGAGGCGGCGCAGGAATTTGCGGTCGCCGGCCAGCGCCGCGAGGCGTTCGGCGCTGACCTCGCCGAGCATCCGGCCCGGGTCGTGGCCGCACGCCTGCCAGCGGGCAGGGTCCACGGACTCGAGCAGATCGATCGAGTCCGGATGCCACGACCACCGCAGGTTGTCCACGATCGCGCCGAGCTTGGTCAATTGGACGGGGAACGCCGCGCGCACGGTCAACCGTCGGAGAGCCTTCACGGATCCGGACGCTAGCACCCGTCCGGAAAGGCTTACGGCTCGAGGCTCAGCCCTGCCGGCTGCGACGGCCCAGTGCACCGCGTCGGGCCCTCACCAGGCGGTCAGCTGGCTGGCGCCGGGCCTACCGGGTGAGCCTGGGTACGGTATGTGGCGTGGTTGGCCGAATCGGACTCACTGACGTCACCCCGCTCGTGGCATCGACGGTGTCGGCTGAGTTTCCGGCCCGGGCGGTGGTGGGCGAGCCCGTGCCGCTGTCGGCCGTGGTGTTCCGCGAAGGACACGATGCCGTCGGCGCCAGCATCGTCCTGCGCGGTCCTGATCGCCGGGCGTCGGCAACCCTGCGCATGACCGCCGGCGCTCCGGGTACGGATCGCTGGCACGCCACCGTGGTGCCCGATCGTCCGGGTCTGTGGACGTTCACCGTCGAGGCGTGGAGCGACCCGTTCTCGACGTGGCATCACGCCGTCACCGCGAAGCTGGACGCCGGGCAGGGCAGCGAGGACCTGGCCAACGACCTCGAATCGGGCGCTTTGCTGTTCGAACAGCTGAGCACAGCACTGCCTCGGGCCGATGGGCCGCGGGCATCGGCCGCAGCTCGCGCGCTGCGTGACACCAGTCTCGACGTCGCGCACCGCGTCGCACCCGCCCTTGACGCCTACCTGCAGCGGCTCGTGCACGAAAGCCCGGTTCGCGAATTCGTCACGAAGTCTCCGGCCTACCCGCTGTGGGTCGACCGGCAACGGGCCCTGTTCGGTTCGTGGTACGAGTTCTTCCCGCGCTCCATCGGTGCCGCATTGGTCGGCGACCCGGTCAGCCCAGCCCGACCAGCCCGGCACGGCACTCTCAAAGACGCCACCGAGCACCTCGACTACGTCGCGTCGCTGAGCTTCGACGTGGTTTACCTGCCGCCGATCCACCCAATCGGTGAGGTGAATCGGAAAGGTCCGAACAACACTGTCGTCGCCGCGTCCTGGGACGTCGGCTCACCGTGGGCGATCGGGTCCACCGCGGGCGGCCACGACGCGATCCACCCCGAACTCGGCACGATGGCCGACTTCAGCGCCTTCGTGCGCCGCGCGCGCGAGCTCGATCTCGAGGTGGCGCTGGACTTCGCGCTACAGGCCGCCCCGGATCATCCGTGGGTGAGCTCGCATCCGGAGTGGTTCACCACCAAACCCGACGGCACGATCGCCTACGCCGAGAATCCGCCGAAGAAATACCAGGACATCTACCCGATCAATTTCGACAACGACCCCGCCGGCCTCTACGCCGAGTGCCTGCGCCTGCTCGAGCATTGGATCGCCGCAGGCGTCACCATCTTCCGCGTCGACAACCCGCACACCAAGCCGCTGAACTTCTGGCAGTGGCTGATCGCCGAGGTGAAGAAGGAGCACCCTGAGGTGCTGTTCCTGGCCGAGGCATTCACGCGACCGGCGATGATGCACGAGCTGGGCAAGATCGGTTTCCATCAGAGCTACACCTACTTCACGTGGCGCACCACGAAGCAGGAGCTGGAAACCTATGCGCGCGAGCTCGTCGACGCGGCCGACTACATGCGCCCGAACTTCTTCGTGAACACCCCCGACATCCTGCACGACTACCTCGTGCACGGTGGCCCGGCCGCCTTCGCGATCCGCGCGGTGCTCGCCTCGATGCTGTCACCGAGCTGGGGCGTGTACTCCGGCTACGAGCTCTTCGAGCACCTGAACGCCAAACCGGGTAGTGAGGAGTACCTCGACTCCGAGAAATACCAGCTGCGCCCGCGTGACTTCGTCGGCGCAATCGCCGACGGACGCTCCCTGGCACCGTTGCTCGCGCAGCTGAACCGCATTCGCCGCGAGCACCCCGCGCTGCAGCAGTTGCGCAACCTGCACGTCCACCGCATCGACAACGACGAGATGATCGTGTTCAGCAAACACGACGCGGCCACCGGCGACACGGTTGTCGTGGTGTGCACGGTCAACCCGCACGCCGCGCGCGAGGGAACGACGACCTTGGACCTTCCCGCCCTCGGGATCGAGTGGGACGACACGTTCAGCGTGCGCGACCTGCTCAGCGGCGCCGAGTACCAATGGGGCCAGCACAACTACGTCCGCCTGGATCCCCACCTCCAAGCCGCCCACATCCTCGCGGTCCGCCCACGCTGATCGCCGACCGTGACGCGCTGTCAGTGCTGACCGGGCACCTGCTAGGAATGTCGCGTGACCAGGACGTCTGAGCAGGACGCTCCGGCGACCGGTGGGCATCGCGATCCCGAATGGTTCAAACGGGCCGTGTTCTACGAGGTGCTGGTGCGCGGCTTCGCCGACTCCAACGGCGACGGCACCGGCGATCTTCGCGGGCTCGCTGACAAGCTCGACTACCTGCAGTGGCTCGGCATCGACTGCCTGTGGCTGCCGCCGTTCTACCCTTCCCCGCTGCGCGATGGCGGCTACGACGTGAGCGACTACATCGGCGTGCTCCCCGAGTTCGGCACGATCGATGACTTCAGGCAGTTCCTCGAGGCCGCGCACAGGCGCGACATCCGCGTCATCGTCGACTTCGTCATGAACCACACCTCGGACCAACATCCGTGGTTCCAAGCCTCGCGCAGCGAACCGGACGGCGCCTTCGGTGATTTCTACGTCTGGAGCGAGGACGACACCCGCTACCCCGAGGCCCGCATCATCTTCGTCGACACCGAGCCGTCCAACTGGACGTTCGACCCGATCCGCAAGCAGTATTTCTGGCACCGCTTCTTCAGCCACCAGCCCGACCTCAACTTCGACTCCCCTGGCGTGCAGCAGGCGATCATCGACTCCCTCCGGTTCTGGCTCGATATCGGTATCGACGGTTTCCGGCTCGACGCCGTGCCTTACCTGTTCGTGCGCGACGGGACCAATGGCGAGAACCTTCCCGAGACGCACGAGTTCCTCAGGCGGGTTCGCAAAGAGGTCGACCGCGACTATCC
>JBHEMN010000037.1:0-26976 GCA_046262575.1 Jatrophihabitantaceae bacterium | reverse complement strand
CGGCAGTCTGCATCAGCGACGCGATCGCACTGTCGCAGCCGGCGTGACCCGCGCGGTCGAAGATGTCGCACACCGCGTCGGTGAGCACGCCGGCGTCCAGGCGTTGCAGCTCGAAGCGCTGAGCCTGGCCATAGAGCGGCCTGGCTTGGTCGCCGAACATTCGCGCCATCATGGACGGTTGCGATCCGCAGAACACGTACGCACCGGTCTCGCGTTGCGATTGCACATAGGTGCGGATCAAGCCCTCCGCGCCGTCCACGGCCGCAATCGACTGGAACTCGTCGAAGACCATCAGAGTTCGCCCGCCGTGTCCGTGCATCTGTTCGGGGAGCCCGAGCAGGGTGTGCAATGCCGGCAGCGGATCGGTGCGTGGTTGGTCGGCCAGTCGCATCTGGAACCCGTTGCCGAGGACGTTGAGTCCGACCTGCGCGCCAGCCAGCGCCCGGGTGAAACCCTTGCGTAGTCGCGCGGGAGTGTGCCTGGCCCACGCACGCTCCAGGCGTATGACGAGATCGCTCATCGACGCGACCTCGTACAGGTCCACGAGGATGACAGGCATCCGGTCAAGTCGCTCCGCGTCAGCTTGCACGCGGGTGAGCAGGCTCGTCTTGCCGTACCGTCGTGGCGCCACCACGATCGTCGAGCGACCGGCCCTGGCCCACGACCGCAACGCGTCGGCCTCGGCGTCGCGCCCGATCAACATGCCAGGTGCAACCGGCCCGTCGAATACGAACGGTGACGGGTTCGCCCACGACATCTCCCACCTCCACGAGGTATGGAAAAAACATACCAACGAGGTATGGAAAAAACATACTATCCGCTTCTCGATCCGGGGCGATCAGTTGTCGTTCCAGCCTCGGCCAACAACTCCGCCAGTCGTAACCCGCCGACGTCCCAACGTCTACCCCAGCGCCCCACCCGCGCAGTACGGGCGGTCAGCAAGTGTGGCGAACAGCCGACGCTCAGCGAATCCCGGTGTCCAGCAGCAGGGTGACCGACACCGACTCCGCCGGTGCAAGCGTCACCGTCTGCTCCGTCGTCGAGCGGTAACCGCCGACATTTGTGGCGCGGACGTCGTAGGTCGCAGGTTGCAGGGCCAGCCGGAATCGGCCACGTTGGTCAGTCTTGGTGGAAGCCACCACCCGGCCGCCCGACAGCGCCGCGACGACAGCTCCGCCCACCGGTCCAGGCGGGCAGGGGGAATCCGCTCGCACCGGCCCTGGGCAGCGCGGGCCGGACACGACTACGCCGAACAGCGTGCCGGACCCGGACCCGGACCCTGACCCTGACCCGGCCGGGCGGGCTGCTGCGCAACTGGTGGTTGACAGCACGACGATCACGGCCGCCGCCCCGCTGCGCGCACGAAACGCTCTCACACCAGCAGGACGCGCAGACGCTGACCGAAAGTTCCCGGCTCACGCCCGGATCAGTACCAGCTCTGGGTCTGCCAAATAGCCCATGCGTTGCACGGGTCGTGATAACGGTCGGCGATGTATCCCAGCCCCCAGGCGATCTGGGTGGCTGCATTGCTCTCCCAGTTCGGGCCCGCCGAGCTCATCTTCGATCCGGGCAGTGCCTGCGGGATGCCATATGCGCCGCTGGGATTGGCGGCGTTCGTACGCCAGCCGCTCTCGTGGTCCCAGAGCTGCACCAGGCAGGAGAACTGATCATCGCCCCAGCCGCGGGCTGCGGCCTGGGTCTTCGCGATCGCCTGGGCCGAGCCGGGTGTCACGGCGATGGCGGGCGCCGTGTGCGGTTTGGTGCCGACCCCCGCCACCTGAGGTGTCGTCGCGGTGATGACCACGGTCTTGATCGGCGTCTTGCCGACCATCTTGCCGTCGACGTAAACGACGGCATAGGTGATGCGCGCGAGGCCGTCCTTTCCCGGAGTGATGATCTGGGTCAGGCCGACCTCGAGGTTCGGGTCGGAGTGCTTCGTGGTGCGAAAGCGTAGGACGGAGGCCGTGGTGACGGTCGTCTTCCTGACGCGGAACACCACGACCCGCTGGGTCGCCGTCAACGTCGAGTCGGCTGCGACGGAGAGCCGGTCATCCTGTCCGAGCGAGATGCCGAGATCGCCCAGCAGATCCGCGACCGTGGCGTCGGTTGTCATCACCTTCTCCGTCTTGCCGTCGTGCACGAGGGTGACGAGTCGCGGCGTGCGCACGGTGATATCGGTGGCCCCGAGCGCCAGTCGCCTGGCTCGCGACACCGACGTGAAGTCTGCGGTCGAGTAACCCAGCTGCGAGAGGGCCTCGGAGACGGTCGGCGCGGTAGTCCACACGTCCTTGCGGACGCCGTTCACGTCAAGATGCAGCAGCCGACCGCGCTTGTAGACGAGCGTGCTGCCGTCATGGAGCTGGGCATTGCGAGCCGGAGCGATGAGGTCGTGTACCCCCGGCTTGTAGCCCGCGTTTTCGAGGACGTCGGAAACCCGGCTAGCGGTGGTGTGCAGCTGCCTCGACTGGCCGTCGACGACCAAGTTGACGGTCTTGTCGACGTTGCCCCATGCGACCGTGCCGACGACGACGCCCGCCAACACTGCCCCGTAGAGTCCGTACTTGACACTGCGTAGCAAGAAGCGGACTCCTTCGACGAATTCCCACGTGCGGGGCACAACCGGGTCACGGAACTGTAACGGATGGGTCAAAGTGCGACAACTCAGGGCTGAGCGGACGAAGCGAGGCAGTGCGAAGCCCGGCTGCGAATCGAGCCAACTGGCCTTGCAGCCGGGCTTCGTGACCTACTGACGATCTCTACAGATAGGCGCCACAAACCGGCCATGGGCTGGACCCACGGGCGTTGTAGAGCTGGGTGGCAACGGCAATCTGCTGCTCCCTGGTGGCCAGGTCGGCTCGGGGCGCGTATGCGCCGCCGCCGTTGGACAGCCAGGTGCTGTAGTCGAACTGCAGTCCACCGTAGAAACCGTTACCGGTGTTGATGGACCAGTTTCCGCCGGATTCACATGCCGCGACGGCGTCCCAGTTCAGCCCGCTGCTGCTGGCTGGCGGCGCAGGGGAAGTCGGTGTTGGGGACGTCGGCGCGACCGGACGGGCCTTGGTGCCGACTTTCACAACCTGAGTCCGGGGCTGCGCGAGGACAAGCTTGCGGACCAGCTTGCGCCCGCGGAGCTTGCCGTCGACGAAGACCTCGTAATAGGTCCGATTGACCGCACCCGTGACACCCTGGGTGATCACGGTCGAGGTGCCTTCGTACGTGGACGGGTCCTTCTGCTCAGTCACCGGGTAGGGCAGCGACCCGCGCACCGTCGTGTGCTTTATCACGACGCGTTGCACGATGATCTTTTGGCCGGCGCTGATCGCATGGGTGCGGGCTGGCGTGACCCAGTCGACGGCGGCGACCGGGACACCAAGATCCTGCAGCAGCTGGCCGACCTGGGCGTCGGTGGTCGTGACGGCTTGCTTCTTGCCGTCGTGGACCACCACAACACTCTTCGGCGCGCGCACGGCGATCGAGCTGGCTCCGAGCGGTAACCGGTTCGACCGCGAGACTGACACGAAGGCGGACGCGGGGTAGCCCAGCTGGGTGAGCGCATCGGCGACGGTGGGAGCCGTGGTCCAAACGTCCTTCTTCTTGCCATCCACGTCGAGGTGCAACAGTCGGCCCCGATTAAGGATGATCTTGGTGCCGTTGTCGATCTTCGACGTGACAGCGGGAGCCACGATGTCGTGACCACCGACGTGGTAACCCGCGCCGTCGAGTGCGCCGTTGACATCATTCGCCGTGGTGTGGATCTTCTTGGCCTGTCCGTCGACCACCAGAGTCACGGTCTTGCTCTTCGCGGCAGTCGCGTAGACGGAAAAGCCGCCCACGAGACCCGCCAGCACAGCACCGTAGATGCCGTACTTGACGCTGCGACGCATAAGGTCTCCGATCCATGTCGCACATTCACGTTCGTTGGTCACGGAACGGTAACCAAGGTTCGAGGCGCGGATCAAACCCAGGCAGCCGGATGGCAGCTAATCGCCGCCTCGCCAGCGTGGCGCCACGTCTGCAAGCCCGGCTTTGCCGTATCGTCCGCCAGCCGAGACCGAGCACCGGCCCGGCAGGGCCGGACGGGCGTGCAGCGCAACGATTGCGGGGGCTCGAAGCGACTCAGCAATTGCCGCGGCGAGATCGCGGACGTCGCGGTCGCGGACCCGGGGCTCAGTCAGACAGCAATTACCGGCAATTTTGTGTGAACGGCGCCACGTCGTTTCAGAAATGGCTCGAATCGGGCAAATCGCAACACCTACGCGCGCGACAAATCCGCCGCCTAACCGCTCGGCAGGCCGAATACCCGGGTGCCATTCGCGCTGATCGCGGCGCACAACTCGTCCAGGTCATGCCCGCCCGCCGCGGCCAATCCGCGCACGGTCAGCGGCAACAGGTGCGGAGCGTTGAGGCGCCCGCGCAGCGGGTGCGGCGTCAGGAAGGGGGCGTCGGTCTCGACGAGCGAGTGCTCGAGCGACACGACAGCGGCGGCCTCGCGCAGTGCCGGCGCATTGCGGAACGTCACCACTCCGGGAAAGGACAGGACGTAGCCGGCCGCCATGCACTCGCGGGCCATCGCCGCGTCGCCGGAATAGGCGTGGAAGACCACCCCGTCCGGCGCACCCTCCTCCCGCAGGATTCGCAACACGTCACCGTGCGCGTCCCGGTCGTGGATCATCAACGGCTTGTTCACCCGCTTGGCCAGGTCGATGTGCCGCCGGAAATGGTCTTGTTGAGCCGCGGGCTCGGTACGGTCCCAGTAGTAGTCCAGGCCGGTCTCGCCAACCGCTACGACCCGAGGGTCGGCGGCGAGTCGTTCCAGTTCGGCGTAGTCGTCATCGCTCAAGCCGGCGATCTCGGTCGGATGGACCGCGACGGCCGCGTACACGCCCGCGTGCTCGCGGGCCGCTGCCACACACCACCGTGACGCCGCGACCGTGTCACCCACCGTGATCACCCGGGTGACACCCACAGAGGCAGCCGCAGCCATCACCTCGGCAACGAAATCGGGCGAGGCATCCAGGCCGGCGCGCCGTGCCATCGCGTCCAGGTGCGCGTGCGCGTCGAACACCGGCACGGCCAGGTGCTCGGGGGCGGCGGGCCAGTCTGCCAGCCCCGATGCGACGAGCTGGGTCTGAGCGCCCGGCGTCGGACTAGCGGTCACTGGCCGGCCTCCAGACGGGCCAGTTCCTCATCGACCACAGCCGGGTCGAGCTTGGTGAACACCGGGGTGGGCGCCGCGATTGCCCGGCCGACCTCGATCGGGGTCGACTCCCAGCGAGCAGCGGTCTCGTAGTCGCCGGTCAGCACCGAGTAGGACGGCGAGCCGGGCGCGGTCGCTTCGTCGACCTCGACCAACCGCGGCATCGCTGCCCACTCACCCTGGCCGCCGAGCTGCGCGTGCACCTTCGACGAGGAGGACGGCAGAAAGGGCGTCAGCAGGGTCTTGACGTCGGAGACGACCTGCAGTGCTACGTGCAACACGCTGGCCATCCGGTCCGGGTCGGTGCCGCGCAGCTTCCACGGCTCCATGTCGGACAGGTACTTGTTCGCGGCGCCGGCCAGACCCATCGCCTCGGCGAGGGCGGCCTTCTGCCGCGACCGGGTCAACAGATCGCCGACGGTGGAGAACGCGGCCTCCGAAGCCGCGAGCAGTTCCCGGTCGATGTCGCTCAGCGCGCCCGGTGCCGGTATCGAGCCGAGGTTCTTCGCGGTCATCGAGACCGTCCGGTTGACAAGGTTGCCCCACCCCGCCACCAGCTCGTCGTTGTTGCGGCGCAGGAACTCCGCCCAGGTGAAGTCGGTGTCCTGATTCTCCGGGCCCGCGGCGGCGAGGTAGTAGCGCAGGGCGTCCGCGTCGTAGCGGCTGAGCATGTCGCCGACGTAGATGACGACGTTGCGAGACGAGGAGAACTTGCGGCCCTCCATGGTGAGGAACTCGCTGGACACGACCTCGTAGGGCCGCTCGAGGGCGCCGAGGGATCCGGGCGTCCCGCCCTTCGCGCCGATTCCCGAGTAGCCCATGAGCATCGCCGGCCAGATCTCCGCGTGAAAGACGATGTTGTCCTTGCCCATGAAGTAGTAAGCCTTGGCCTGGTCGTTCTGCCACCACGCCCGCCACGCGTCGGGCTCGCCCGAGCGGCGCGCCCACTCGATCGAAGCGGAGAGATAGCCGACGACTGCGTCGAACCACACGTAGATGCGCTTGTCCGGGCGCTCGCGCCAGCCGTCCAGCGGTACCGGGATCCCCCATTCGAGGTCGCGCGTATACGAGCGCGGCTTGAGGTCGTCGAGCAGGTTGAGGCTGAACCTCGCCACGTTGGTGCGCCAGTGGGTCTGCTTGCGCAGCCACTCGCTGAGCACCTCGCCGAAGGCCGGCAGGTCGAGCATCAGCTGCTCGGTCTGCACGAACTGCGGCGTCTCTCCGTTGATCTTCGACACTGGATTGATCAGGTCTATGGGGTCTAACTGATTGCCGCAGTTTTCGCATTGGTCACCGCGGGCGCTCGGATAAGCGCAGATCGGGCAGGTGCCTTCGATATAGCGGTCGGGCAGCGTGCGCCCCGTGGACGGGCTGACCGCGCCGAGCTGTTCGTGAGCGAACACGTACCCGTTCCGGAGCAGGCCCAGGAACAGTTCTTGGGCGATGGCGTAGTGGTTCTTGGTGGTCGTGCGAGTGAACAGGTCATAGGACAGGCCCAGGTTCTGCAAGTCCTTGGCGATGAGCAGCGCGTTGCGGTCGGCCAGTTCGCGTGGTGAGACGCCTTCCTTGTCGGCCTGCACTTGGATTGGAGTGCCGTGCTCGTCGGTGCCGCTGACCATCAGCACGTTGTTGCCGGCCATCCGCTGGTGACGGCTGAAAATGTCGGACGGGACGCCGAAGCCGGCGACATGGCCGATGTGCCGGGGCCCGTTGGCGTACGGCCACGCCACCGCCGTCAGGATGTGCTCGTTCACGCTCTCAGCCTAGTGAGCGACGCGGTGGGTCAACGCGTCTTGGCGGCGACGACGGCGTCGAACACCACCCGCTTCGGCACGCCGCGAGCCCTGGCCACCTCAGTGATCGCCTCTTTGCGCGCCTGCCCCGCGTCCTCGCGCACCGCGACCTCGCCGGCCAGGGCGAGACCGTCCACCTCGCTCGGCCCGCCGGTCCCGGCGCCGGCGACGACCAGGGTGATCTCGCCGCGCAGGTCGCCCGCGGCCCACGCGGCGAGCTCCGCGAGACCCCCGCGACGCACCTCTTCGTAGGTCTTGGTGAGCTCGCGGCAGACGGCGGCTCGCCGCTCGGGTCCGAAGGCAGCCGCAAGATCGTCCAGAGCGGCCGCCACCCGGTGTGGCGCCTCGAAGAACACCATCGTGCGTGGCTCGCGGGCCAGCGCCTCGAGTGCGCTGCGGCGCTCACCTGCCTTGCGCGGGAGAAATCCTTCGAAGCAGAACCGGGCGACGGGCAGCCCCGATACGGCCACCGCGGTCGTGACTGCCGACGGACCGGGCAGGGCGGTCACCGGCAACCCCGCCGTGACTGCAGCCGCGACGAGCCGATAACCGGGGTCGGACACCGACGGCATACCTGCGTCGGTCACCACGAGGACGTCCTCGCCTGCGCGCAGCGCGTCCAGCAGCCCCGGCACCCGCGCTTGCTCGTTCGCGTCGAAGAACGACACCACCCGGCCGGTCGGTTGCACGTCGAGCTCCGCACACAGCCTGCGCAGGCGGCGAGTGTCCTCGGCCGCGATGACTGCTGCCGTCACCAGCGCCGCACGCAGTCGCGCGGAGGCATCCCCGGCATGTCCGAGGGGGACCCCGGCGAGGATCAGCCGGCCGGTTGCCGCGGGAGGCGCCATGCACCGACCCTATTGGTGGCGACATCTCTAGGATCGGCGGAGTGACGGCGACGCTCGAGGCCCCGACGGCCGCTGACCCGGCCGACGGCGGCGACGCCGTCGAGCCGCCACGGCCCGCGCGCCCGGTAGCGGCCGCCCTCCTACCGTGGCACGACCCGAATCCCCTGGTGGGCTGGCTGGTCACCGCTCTGGTTACGGTGCTGGCCAGCGTCACCCGGTTCTGGGCGCTGGGCTTCCCGCCCGGCAAGAGCTTCGACGAGGTGTACTACGCCAACGAGGCGCAAGAACTGCTGCGCTTCGGCTACGAGGACAACCGCGGCTACATGTTCATCGTGCATCCGCCGCTCGGGAAATGGCTGATCGGCCTGTCGTCGCAGGTCTGGGGAAACAACTCGATCGGCTGGCGCGTCGCTCCCGCGCTCGCCGGCGTCCTGTCGGTCATCCTCATCACCCGGATCGTGCGGCGGATGCTGCGCTCGAACGTGTTCGGCGCCATCGCCGGTGTGCTGCTCGCGCTCGACGGGTTGTCGCTGGTGCTCTCGCGCACCGCCCTGCTCGACATCTTCCTGCAGACGTTCGTCCTGGCGGGCTTCGGAGCACTCGTGGTGGACCGAGACCGGCTGCGCGCCCGCCTGGCCGCGCTGATCGCCGACGGTGCTGACCTGCGCCCGGGCGCGCCGACGCTCGGCCCACGGCCGTGGCGGATGCTCGCCGGCGTCATGTTCGGCGCCGCTTGCGCGGTTAAGTGGTCGGCGCTGTCGTTCTTCGTGGCCTTCGTCCTGCTCAGCCTGGTCTGGGACCGCGCCGCGCTGAAATCCGCCGGCGTCTTGCGGCCCACCGGCAACGCCCTGAGGCGTTCGGTGCTGCCCGCGGCCGGCTCCCTGCTCGCCACTCCGGTGGCCGTGTACCTGCTCAGCTATCTTGGCTGGTTCATCGGTGAGAACAGCTGGGGCAGGCACTTCGCCGACACCAATAGCACATCCGCGGTCCTCAGTCTGCCGCTCGGCCTGCGGGTGCCGTTCAGCTGGGCATGGGTGCCCGGACCGATTCGCTCGCTCGGCTCGTACACCCTGCAGGCCTACCGCTTCCACGAGGGGCTGGACAGCGGGCACCCCTACGAGTCGAGCCAATGGAGCTGGCTGGTCCTCGGCCGGCCGGTGGACTTCGCCTACGACGGTTCGTCGAAGTCCTGCGGGGCGTCACAGTGCTCGCGCGAGATCCTGCTCATTGGCACGCCGCTGATGTGGTGGGCGTTCGTGCCCGCATTGCTTTGGCTGGCGTGGCACTGGGTCACGACCCGAGACTGGCGGGCCGGTGCGGTGTGGGTGGCCTTCATCGCCGGATGGGCAGTGTGGTTCCCAGACGCCAAACGGACGAAGTTCTTCTTCTACATGGCGCCGCTGGTCCCCTTCTTGATCATCGCGGTGACGCTCGCGCTGGGCGTCATGCTCGGTCCGGGCATGCGGCACACCGGCGACGTCGTGCGCGACCGGCACAGCTACCGGCGCAGACATTGGGGCCTGGCCGGGGTGTGTGCCTACCTTGGGCTGGTTGTCGTCGACTTCGCCTGGATGTGGCCGATCTTCACCTACGGCCTGCTGAGCTATGACTCCTGGCACGCGCACATGTGGCTGCCGTCGTGGGTGTGAGCGCCTTCGAGACAACTCCGCCCTGCGAAGTCGGCGGACCCTGGCCGCGCGTGCGCGGGTCCGGTCTAATCGAGACGTCGAGCTCGGCTGACCCGGAGGTGCGATGTGTTCTATCCGCTGACCGTGCGTGACTTCCTGGATCGGGCCGAGCAGGTCTATCCCGAGCGGGTCGGCGTCGTCGACGAGCCCGACCAGCCGGCCCCGAGCCTGGGTGAGTTGACCTACCGCGAGATGGCCACGCTGGCCCGCGCCCAGGCGGCGCGGCTCGACCAACTCGCAGTGCCGGTCGGCGGCCGGGTCGCGGTGATCTCGCAGAACTGCGCCCGACTGCTCACCTCATTCTTCGGCGTCTCAGGGTGGGGCCGCATTCTGGTGCCCATCAATTTCCGGCTGGCGCCTGCCGAGATCGAGTACATCGTCGGCCATTGCGGCGCTTCGGTGGTCTTCGCCGACCCTGCCCTCAGAGATGTCCTCGAGAAGCTTGACAGCGCAGTCGCGCCACACAGGTTCGTTCTCGGAGACGACGACGCGCTGTACCTGGGCGACACCGAACCGAGGGCCTGGGCCGCTCCCGACGAGGGCGCCACGGCAACAATCAATTACACGTCTGGGACGACCGCGCGGCCCAAGGGCGTGCAGCTCACGCACCGCAACCTATGGCTGAACGCGACCGTGTTCGGCTTGCACGAGACGATCAGCGACCGCGACGTCCTGCTGCACACGCTGCCGATGTTCCACGCCAACGGTTGGGGCATGCCGTACGGCGTCACCGGTGTCGGCGGCAAACACATCGTGCTGCGCCAGGTCGACGGCGCCGAGATCCTGCGCCGCATCCAGCGGCACGGCGTCACGCTGATGTGCGCGGCGCCGGCAGTCGTCAACGCGGCGCTCGACGCGGCGGCGGACTGGGACGGTCCGATCCCTGGCCGCGGCACCTTGCGCATCGTCGTCGCCGGCGCACCGCCCCCGACGCGCACCATCGAGCGAGTGATCACCGAACTGGGCTGGGAGTTCTGTCAGATCTACGGACTGACCGAGACCTCGCCGATCGTCACCGTCAACCGGATGCGCGCGGAATGGGACGAGCTGCCCACCCACGAGCAGGCCCGGCGCCTGGGCCGGGCCGGTGCACCGGCCCTTGGCGTGCGCGTCGAGGTCGACGTAGACAACGAGGTCATCACCGCGTCCAACCACAACCTCGACGGCTACTGGGAACAGCCCGACGCGACCGCCGAGGCACAGCAAGGCAACTGGTTCCATACCGGCGACGGTGGTTACCTCGACGACGATGGGTACCTGGTGATCTCCGACCGCAAGAAGGACGTCATCATCTCCGGTGGCGAAAACGTGTCCTCGATCGAGGTCGAGGACGTCTTGACCTCACACCCGGCGGTGCGCGAGGTGGCCGTCATCGGGATCCCCGACGAGAAGTGGGGCGAGCTGGTCACGGGCTTGGTGGTCACCGACGGTTCGGAGGTCACTGCCGAGGAGCTGATCGCGCACTGCCGGGCGTCGCTGGCCGGGTACAAGTGCCCCAAACGCATCGAGTTCGTCGACACGCTGGCGCGTACTGCCACCGGCAAGCTGCAGAAGTACAAGTTGCGCGAGCCTTTCTGGGCCGGCCACGAGCGCCGGGTCAACTGAAGGCGTGGACCGGCGACGCCACCGGCCCCGCGCCGTCGGGAGGCACTGCTAGAAAGGACGACGGCGCGGCACTGAAGGGATGAACGGATGAAGATCGGGTTGCACATCGCGGATTTCACATGGCCGGGCGGTCCCCCGGTTCTGGCCACCGACCTGACCCGCGTCGTGACGGCCGCCGAGGACGCGGGGTTCGCGCGAGTGAGCGTGATGGATCATGTCTGGCAGATCGCCATGGTGGGGCCGCCGGAGCAGGACATGCTCGAGGCATACACCACCCTCGGCTATCTTGCCGCCCGCACCTCGCGGGTGCAGCTCGTGGCCTGGGTCACCGCTGTCGTCTACCGCGAGCCGGGTCTGCTGGCCAAGATCGTCAGCACGCTCGATGTGCTGTCCGGCGGGCGCGCGTGGCTCGGCATCGGGGCGGCCTGGAACGAGTCCGAGGCCAACGGCCTGGGGCTGCTGTTCCCGCCGACCGCCGAGCGTTTCGAACGGTTGGAAGAGGCGCTGCAGATCTGCCTGCAGATGTGGAGTGACGACGACGGCCCGTACCGAGGCAAGCACTATCAGCTTGAGCGCACCCTGAATTCGCCGCAGCCACTGACCCGGCCGCACCCGCCCATCCTCATCGGGGGCAGCGGCGAGAAGAAGACGCTGCGCCTCGTGGCCCAGTACGCGCAGGCCTGCAACTTGTTCGCCGGCGCCGAGGTCGAGCGCAAGCTCGACGTGTTACGCGCACACTGCGCGGACCTCGGCCGCGACTACGACGAGATCGAGAAGACGGTGATGATGTCGCTGGACCCCGGCGAGAACGGGGAGAACATCGACTCGTTGCTCGAGCACCTGCACGAGCTGGCCGGCTTGGGAATCTCTGAAGCTCACGGCATCGTGCCGGGCGCGTCCCAGATCACCCCGCTGGAGTTGCTCGGGCAGCGCGTCGTTCCCGTCGCCGCAGACTTCTGACACGCGCGAACTCCAATGCGGGCGGGCGAAGCCCGCGGACCGATGCGTACCAAACCTTCCTCGCGAGGGCATAGTTTGGCAGCTAGTGGTGCGGGCTTGCGGTAGCCAGGTCAGGCGCGGTGTCGACGAGACGCCGCACCCAATCGTCGCCACCGCGTCGGCCGGGGCGTTGTCATAGCTGGCTCTCGGGTGCGGGTCGGCTTTCGCGCATCCGGATCGCAACGATGCAACCGGAGCCTGCGGTGAGTACCGCGACCACTCCGATGGCGGTCGGGATGCCATAGACGTCGGCGAGCACACCGGCGAGGATCGCGCCGACGGCGAAGCCGGCGTCGCGCCAGAACCGGTAAACGCCCACTGCGGTCGCCCGCCATGCGGGGTGGGCGATGTCTCCGACGACGGCGAGCAGGGTCGGATAGACGAGCGCCGTACCCGCACCGAGCAGCACGGCCGCAACTGCCCACGGGACGAACGAGGTGACCAGTGCCGTGCCGCCAAGGGCGATGCCCTGCAGCAACATCCCGGCGACGATGAGCCGTTTGCGTCCGACCCGGTCCGACCACCAGCCGGTGACCAGTTGCCCGACGCCCCAGATCGCCGGATAGAGCGCGGCCAGGACACCGATCTTGGCGACGGTGAGACCGTGTTGTGCGAACAGCAGCGGGAACAGCCCCCAGGCAAGGCCGTCGTTGAGGTTGTTGACCAGGCCGGCCTGGCAGGCCGCGGACAGCGATCGGTCGCGCAGACTCGCGAGAACCACGACCTCGCGCGTGGTGAGTACGCCGGGTTGCGATCCTGCGCGTAGCTCATGATGGCGTGCTTCGTGGCGGGCATGCCCGTGCGTCTCGCGAATCGCCACAGCCGATAACCCGAGACCTAGCGCTGCGAAGGCGAGGCCGAGGTAGAAGGGTTCGGGCCGGAGCCCCGCGTGTGCGGCGATGTAGCCGGTGGCCAGGGCGGCGGCGGCGACCGCGCCGTAGCCGGCGGCTTCGTTGAGCCCCATCGCGAGGCCGCGTTGCTGCGGTCCGGCGAGGTCGATCTTCATGATCACGGTGGTGGACCAGGTCAGGCCCTGACTGATGCCGAGCAGCACGTTCGCCACCAGGATCCAACCCCAGTTCGGGGCCGTCATCAGCAGCAGGGGCACCGGGACCGCGATCAGCCAGCCGACCACGAGGACGGGCTTGCGGCCGTAGCGGTCGGACAGGGTGCCGGCGAAGAAGTTGGTGGCCGCCTTCACCAGTCCGAACGCGACGATGAACGTCAGTGCGGCGCTGTAGCCGTTGAGGTGGAAGGTCTGCTTGGCCAGCAGCGGTACGACGATGCGCTCCTGGCCGAGCATGCCGCCGACGAGTGCGTTGACCGCGACGAGCAGGCTGAATTGGGCGAGGTTCGCGCGCACCCCCAGCTTTGGCGACGTCACTCCGCTGGTGGGTTTCATGCCGAGGCGTCGAGGGGACGGCCGGTCGCATCCGCCCAGTCCGGCGGGCCACCCAGGACGATGGCCACACCCGGCCGGCCGCATCTTTCCAGGACGCTGGCGGCGGTCACCGCGCGCTCACCATGCCCGCACATGACGGCTAGGGGCCCCGGTGGAAGGCTCGCTGCGGCGTCCCCGACCGAGCCGAGTTCCTGGTGCATCGCCCCGGGGATGTGTCCGGCCGCGAACTCGCCGCCTTGGCGGATGTCCAGCAGCGCGCCCGTGTCGACGTCATCCGCGCGGACCGTGTCGTTGTCGGTGAGCGACAGTCCGGCCGCTGACCACGCCGCGATCCCGCCGGCGAGTTCACCGGCGACGTGCTCGTAGCCGATCTTGAGGCACTGCCAGATGATCTCGCCGGGGTCCTGATCGTCGTCGCGGACGAACACGAGCGGGCGCTCGGCGTCAGCGAGCCAGCCCAGCCAGGTGGCAAACGCCGGACGAAGCGGGATCGACAGCGAGCCCGGCAGGTGGCCGCCGGCGAACACCTCGGGCAGGCGGACGTCGATCACCTCTGCGCCGCCGGTCCGCAGCGACTGGACTGCGGCGACGCCGAGCGGCTCGAGGTGCGGGGCGGGGCCGACAACTGCCGGGCCGCGCCGGTTCACCTCGCCCAGGCGCAGGAAGTAGGGCGGGTAGCTGCCCAGACCACCGAGCAGCGCACGGGTGAAGTCATCCTCGTTGGCGATCGCGAGCAGCGGGTTGGTGGCCAGCTCCCGCCCTATCGTCGTCGTCCGCTCGGCGCCGGGCGGGGCCGAGCAGAAGGACCCGGCACCGTGGGTCGGGTAGACGGCGGTGTCGGGCGCAAGCGACACCAGCCGGCGCAGGGAACGGAACTGGGCTCGCGTCAGCTCGTCAACGTGCTCGGGTCCGGCGAGATCGGTCCGCGCGGCAGCACCGACCAGCAGCGACCCGCCGGTGAACAAGCCGATCGAAATCGGTCCGTCTAGCAGCAGATAGCTCAGATGCTCGAACGTGTGCCCCGGTGTCGCCAACGCGCGCAGGGTGAGGCCGCCGAGGTCGAGCTCGTCCGCTTCGGCCAGCGCGGTATGCGCAAACTCCCGGCCACCGTCGCCGGCGACGATCTGCGCGCCGTCAGTGGCTGCGAGCTGGCACCCGCCAGACAGGAAGTCGGCGTGCAGGTGCGTCTCGGCGACGTAGCCGATCCGCAATCGGTGACTGTGCGCGAGTTCGCGTATCGCGCGCAGGTCGCGGCTCGGGTCGACCGCCAGGGCTCGTCCATCGCCGAGATCGACGAGGTAGGAACTGTTGCCCAATCCCTCATCGACAAGCGGAAGGACTCTCGGGCCGCTCATCCGAGGACCGGGGCGCGGATGGCGGTGGTGCCCACCCCGCACCCGATGTCAAACACCCGGTCTCATGGTCGCAGTCCCGCCCGCTCGAGCAGTTGATCGGTTGGGGCCCGGTTCATCACGACTCCTCGATAATTCAAGCACTTTCTTGAATGCATGCCGCACCCGCGGCCGAGTACCAGGCCGGCCACATCGCAGGCGCTATCCAGCCTCGCGACCGACGCTACCAACCAATTCGGCGTCGCTGGCATTCCCTGCTGGCCCACCGAACCTGACCTGCTCGCCAGACGGCGAACGATCACCCTACGGTGGCGTCGTGGATACGTCAGGCGCCGATGTGGCCCGCCTCGCCGAGTACTACAGCGCCCGAAGTGAGGCGTACCAGCGGTGGTGGGGCGGCGTCCTGCTGCCGGCGAATCAACAACTTCTCCGACGCGTCTCGTTGGCGTCTGCGCGCGCGGTCCTCGACGTCGGTAGCGGGGTCGGCACCCTGCTCCCGTCGATCGTGGCAGCTGCGCCGTCGGCCTTGGTCGTCGCCGCGGACCGGGCCGAAGGAATGTTGCGCCGGGCGCCGGAGACGTTTGCGCGGGTAGCCGTCGATGCCCACGCGCTGCCGTTCCGCTCCGCGTCCTTTGATGTCGCGATCCTGGCGTTCATGGTGCAACACCTGCACGATCCCGCTCACGCATTCAACGAGATCAAGCGCGTCCTGCGGCCCGGAGGGCGCATCGGAATCACGATGTGGGGTGCGCAGACCGACGCGCCCGCGCTGGCCATGTGGAACGCCGAACTCGATCGGCTTGGAGCTCCGGATGCCCCTCCGATCATTCAACAGACCGCTCCCGTGGACACCGCACAAGCCATCACTGGCCTGCTGAGGTCGGCGGGGTTTCACACGATCGACGTCCGCCGCATCGAGTGGGCCGATCAGCCCGACGTCGACACCTTCATCCGCCGGTATGCGGTGCTGGGCGCGCCCAGTCGGCGGCTCGCGCAGTTGGATTTCGCGGCGCAGACCGAGTTCCTGGAGGGCGTCCGCCACCGACTGCAGTTCTCGCCGCCGCAGGATTTCCGCGACGAGTCCCAAGTTCTCGGTGCCGTCGGCATCGCCTGAGTACCTTCGCGTCGTGACCGGCCGTGCCTGGACGGACGCGCGGCAGCCTGATCGACCGTTTGACTCTGCTGCGGTGCGTTCTGCTCGGCCAGCTCGCGGTCGATGCGCCGACCGGGGCCGTCGACTTAGAGGAGGAGGCGGTCACCCCGCAGCGGTACGCCGAAATGGTGGCGACCTCGGCCGCCATGGGCCGTGCCAGAATTGAGACGGTCGCCCTCACTCCGGACCGGCAGGTGGTGGCGCAGTCGACGCTCGCCATGTCGCTGGAGCAGAGCACCGAGGTCTACCAGTTGGGCACCTTCGTGCACCGCGAGCACCGCGGCCACAAGCTGGGCCTGGCCACGAAGGCGGTCAACCTCCGCGCCGTCCAGACCGTGCGCGGCAACCTGACTCTGGTGACGACCCAGAATGCCGAGACCAACAACTACATGGGCTCCATCAACGAGCGAATGGGGTTCCAGCCGATCGAGGTCGCGGCCGAGTTCGTCAAGCGCCTCTGACCTCGGGCCGATTCCCTCTCGCACACGGTGAAGTGATGCGCCTTGGTCGCCGGCGGCAGTCCCTCGGCCGCGACGTCAACGTCACCGTCCTGAACCGAGCCGAATGGGAACACGGCGCGACCGGACTCCTCACCCACCTCAAGACCCAGCCGCTGGTCGGCCTGGGCCTGCTCCGATGAGACCAGTGAGTCAGTCGTGACCGCAACCCAAGTCGGTCACCACATTGCTCACCGCGAGGCTCCTGGAACAGGTCCCAGCCGACCGACCCAGCGCCCAGCTCCGTCTGGCTCGGGCCGAGGAGAAGCTCGACGCACAGGACTGGGGCAACCTTGTCCCGTCCATTAACGATCAGGAGGCCGTTTTCGGGGCGGTCGCGCTGTCTTTCTCACGATCTGCCGCTTGGGTGCAAGCGCTGACAACGAGAGCCATCATGCGCCCGACGACCGGGCCCGACCCGAACTGGCGTTCCAGCGCGGCTGCGACCATCGGGATGGTCGCCGCGAGGTCGCCGCGCGCCTCAATCTCGGCGCGAAGTGGCGTGCCTCGGCAGTACCCACGCGCAAGATCAGCCGCGCTTCTCCCAATGCAATCGAGCTCGACCGCCTCGACGTGCACGCCGCCGAAGTCTGCCGTCGTGAGGTCGGCGACGATGCGATTCGGGTCGTGGTAGCCGTGGGGCACCCGGGTAAGAAACCTCGGCGGGTCGTCGGGAAAGCTCTCGGCGAGGGCCGCCATGACTGTCGACTCCACGTCGTGGGTAGCAAGCGGGCCCCAGCAGTTGAAGAGAAAGTACCCGCCGGGTCTGAGCACCCGCGCGACCTCCGCGTACGCCACCGGCCGGTCGGGAAAGAACATGACCCCGAACTGGCACGCGACCAAGTCGAAGCTTGTATCGCCGAACGGCAACTGCATCGCGTCGGCCTGCCGCCACTTCGCCATCGGTACCTGCCCCGATCCGATGTGGACCATCGCGACGTTGAGGTCGGTCGCGGTGACATGCGCTCCGGGCAGTCTCGCCATGATTGCGCGCGTGAGCACGCCCGTCCCCGCGGCGAGTTCGAGCATCTCCCGCGGTGCCTGCCGCGCCACTCGAGCGGCGAGGTCCTCGGCATAGGGGCGGAAGACAGCAGGGACCAAATACTCGTCGTACGCCGCGGACATCTCTGTAGCCCAGGCGCTATTCACGTCGCCAGGCACGCCGCGAGTCTAGTCGTCACCACCATTCTCAACGCCCCGACTCGACACGTAGCGCGGTGTGCGCCCGTCATCTCGAACGTTGCCGAGTCGAGCACTCTGGGCACGACGTACGAACCTGCGCCACCATCACGCCGCGTGCGGTGAGCGACGCGGAATGGAGCAGGGATGGGGCGAATGCCTCATGACTACCGGCAGGGATCGGCCTAGCGTTCTCGATATGAGCATCGAATGGGAGAGGGTGGAGTCCGGTCCGGCTGACGCCGAACGGACGGTGCTGCTTCTTCCCGGCGGGATGTGCAGCGCCCGGTCCTACGCCGAAGTCATGGCCGAGCCGCGGCGCTGGCGACTACCCGGCTGGTGGCGGTCACCATGCCCGGGCACGCCGGCGCGCGGGCGCCGGACGACTTCAGCAGCGAGGCCTACGCACGGATTACCGGCGAGCTGGTCAGGACGGTCGGGGCCGACGTCGTCGTCGGCTTCAGCATGGGCGCGATGGTGGCCTTCGAGATGGTCGTCTCGGGCGCGTTCGCCGGTCCGGTCGTGTTGTTGGGCAGCAGCTTCTCGTCGCCGGACGAGCCCGCGTTCTTTCGCGCGATCATCCGGCTCGGCTCGGTGTTGGGGACGCTGCCAGCGCGCGTGCTCAAGACCGGTGCGCAATCGATGGCGAAACACGCACCAATACCAGCCGAGCGACAGAACGAGTTGCGGGTCGACTTCGCCCGGAACAACCCGAGCGACATGCGGCTCGGATTACAGGCCTATCTGCGCTGGCTGCATCGCGATGACGACCGGGCGCGACGATTGTGCGATGCGGGCGTACCAACATGGGTCGTGCATGCCGAGAAGGGCGACGGTGCATTGACCCAACACGAGCGTGAAGTACTCGAGGCGTGTCCCAGTACTCGGGTCGTGACGCTGCCGGGGAAGGTCTTCTTCATTCCCAACGAGGTGCCCACCCGAATAGCGGAGATCATCATCGAGGCGCTCGCGGCAACCTGACCAGACCTAGCACGCGGCCAGAGGTGACCGAGAGACGCGTCCTTTGGCCGCGTCTGAAGAAGAACACGCGCCAGAACAAGGGTGTCCTGAGCCGGTGTATCTCTATCGGCTGGCCGATTTCGAACCAGTCCCCCCATCACATCTGCGACGTCGCCTTGCTTATGGCCAGCCAAACCGGGGATTTCCGTCTGAGCGGTGCCACCTACGAGGGTCGATCCAGGACTCGACTGACCGCAGGTCTCCGAAATTGATCCGCTCATGGCCGATGAGTGCGCTGTCGATCGGGCCGTTCGTCCTGGCGCGGTGATCGCGTGCGACGGCGGGCCGTAGAAACCACGGTGGCGCCGAGGGCGTAAGTCGCAGGTTCTCATCGATGCGGGGCGTCGTCTTTCACCAGCAGTGCGACCCACATCCGGCCGAGCCAGTCGGCGTACTGATCGTCACTCCATCCACGTTCGGCGACGAGCTGGTGCCACAGGTGGCCATCGGTCATCGCCCAGATCAGGTCACGGCACTCCTGCTCGGTGACCTTCAGCTGACCGGTCGCGGCAGCCTCCTGCGCCATCACGGTCATTCCGTTGAGCCGCTGGCGTTCCATCTCGGTCGCCATCTCAGCGGCGCTCACCTCGCTGCCCGCGGCGCCGCGGACGGAGCGGACGAACGGCGTCATTCGGCGGGCCGTGGCGGTCGAGAACCGCGCGTGCATCATCAGGCGCTTGGCAAGGTCCGGCTCGCCCCGGATCGCCATCACCTCGGGCCGCTCGTGGAAGACGACCTCCGTGTCATCGCCGCCGATCGTCACGTCCCAGGTGCGGTGCAGCAGGGTCACCTTGTTCTTGAACGTCGCGTAGATGGTCTCTGGGGAGACGCGTGCTCGCTCGGCGATCTGGGTGATCGTGGTGCGGCCGTAACCCTGCTCAACGAATAGGTCGTGGGCGGCGCGCAGGATCGCCCGCTGCGTCTCACGCGCCTGTGCGTGGCGGCGGCTCGCGTCGTAGGGCCTCTTGACAGGGCGACTCATTAGATACATTCTCGCTGTAATGAAATTAGTGACACCATATCGAAAGGATAGGTGGTTCGATGACCGCATCCGACTGGTCGGACGTAGCAGACGCATGGGAGGCGCACGCCGACGACATCGAGGAGACCAGCGGGGTGGCAACCGAGGCGATGCTGTCCGCCGCTGCGATCGCGCCGGGCGAGCGGCTGCTCGAGCTCGGCGCTGGCACCGGCCACCTCGCCGTACACCTGGCCGAGTTGGTTGGGCCGGAGGGCCGCGTGGTTGCCAGCGACGTGGCGCCGGCGTTCGTCGAACTCTTGAAGCGTCGACTCGTCGGCGTGCCGAACGCCTCCGTCGAGAGGATTGATGCCACGGCGATTCCCGCCGAGTCCGGGACCTTCGATGTCGTGGTGTGCCGCATGGGTCTCATGTTCGTGCCCGAGCCGGTCCAGGCGCTACGGGAGATCCGGCGCGTCCTGCGGCCGGGCGGTCGGCTGGCGACGGTGGTCTGGGGCGAGCCAGCACAGAACCCGTGGATGGTCAGCGTCGGGTTCTCCACGATGATGGCGGGGCTGCTGTCAGGGCCGCCGCCGACCGCGCCGGGTGGGCCGTTCTCCCTCGGCGACCCCGACAGGCTGGAAAAGCTCGCGCGCGACGCCGGGTTCACCGACCTACGGGTCGACGTGGTCTCCTACAGCCGACACTACGAGTCGGCCGACGAACCATTCGACATGGTGCGGGTACTCGCGCCGCCAATCGCCGCCGCGCTCCAGACCGCCACGCCGGAGCAGCTCGAGACAGTGCGCACGAGCGCGAAGGACTTCATCGCGCAGTACCGCGCCGACGACGGAACCTACGACATCCCGGCATGCGCGCTGGTGCTACTGGCCTCCTGAACGAACATCACCCGTGCCCGCAGCTGGATCGCGGTCAAGACCCGCGCCTCTGCCGCCACCCGGCGCGTCAGTAGCGGACCGAGCGGGTCGATCAGGCTCGGCCACTCAGGTGGTCGTCCCGAACAGCTCATGTTCGATCAGGTCGGCCAGCCAGTCCTGCCAGTGCGTCATCGTCCAGCCGTTGGGTGACAAGTAGGTCGTAGGTCGAGCTGTTCTACAACGTCGACGCCAGAGTGCCCAGTTTTGCTGGGGTGTACTTGTGGAGCTGAGGAGATTCGAACTCCTGACCCCCTCGATGCGAACGAGGTGCGCTACCGGACTGCGCCACAGCCCCGAGACAACCGGAAGTAGGCCGCCGGATTACCGGCGGGCCGACGATCAGGGTAGCAGCGACTCAACTGGCGCGGCGCTGTGCGGCTGCGACGCCGGCTTCTTCGTTGTAGAGCCCGGTGAGGTCGACGGTGTCGAGGTTGTGCAACTCGATGTCGTCATCGTCGATTCGCACGCGAGAGGCCGGCATGTCGTCGAAGCGGCCGGGGTCGGAGGTGGCGTCATAGCCAAGGCTTCGGCGGTCGGCAGCCCGTGCCTGACGTGTAGCGCGGCGGTCCCGGTCGCGCAGGGCCTGCGAGCGCAGGAAGTACAGATAGCCGCCCAGGCCGAGGAAGAACGGCGCCGCCAGCAGCCATAGGACACCGCTCATGGTCAGCGCCATCAGACCGGTGACTGCGGCGCCGACGGTGAGCAGGCCGAGGGAGCGCCTGCGGCGGACCATCATCTGCGTTCGGGCCGCGGACATCTCCGAGCGGTCGACGGGGTACATGAGCGCCTCCTGGGCGACGGGCACTGGGCGTCGGGCCGCAGCCGTCGGGGCGGCGGCGTGGCGTTCGCGCGGGACGTATACCTCTGTGCGCTCTGCAGCGGCGGACAACCCCGCGGAACTGGGACGGCCCAGCGCACGCATTGCGCGACCGAAGCCGGCCACGGAGCGATCGCGCCGGCGTTCGTCGTTTCGCCGCACAATCATCGGAACGACCACGATCAACCACAGGACCGCGAGGACGAAGACGGTCATCATCGGTGACAACACTCCGCACCTCCAGTCACACCAGTAACAAGCCTGCTGTTCAAGTTAGCCAGCGAGATGGCGTTGATCGGGTACGTGACTCGGCGTGTCGGCGTCCGTCCCGTCGCAGTGACCCTCAGACGAGCCGAGGTAATGACGGCAGCCGCGACACCATCGTGCGCCCGTGCAGCTCCTCGATGGTCACGGCGAAGGCGATGTGATCGCGCCACGCGCCGTCGATATCGAGGTACCGCTCGTAGTACCCCTCGCGCCGCAGCCCGAGTTTCTCGACAACGCGCAGGCTCGCCGTGTTCTCCGGCCGGATGTCGACCTCGACGCGATGCAGTCCGACGGCGGTGAAGCAGTGATCGATCACCAGCGCCACTGCGGTCGGCACGATCCCGCGGCCCGCCACGGCCACGTCGATCCAGTAACCCACGGTGCACGAGCGGAGCACATTGTGCACGACGTTGGACACGTTCACCTGCCCGACCAGACTGCCGTCGAAGGTGATGACGAACGGCAGCATGGACCCGGAGCGCCCTGCCTTGCGCAATGCTGCAGCCAGCGGCGGCCAAGCGGTCAACCCGTTGCGCTCGGCCCAGCCGTGCGGTGATGACGGCTCCCACTTGTTCAGCCACATCTCGTTGCGAAGCCGGATCTCGCTCCACGCGCGCCCGTCGCGCAGCCGGGGTGCCCGCAGTGCCACGGCTCCAGCCGACAGGCGGGCCGGCCAGCCCGGATGGCTGCTCACCGATTCGACAGCAGCAGCGGGATCACAGTCACCCGTGAACCCGCGACCACCTCGGTCACCTCCTCGTCGATGACCACCAAGCAATTGGAGGAAGCCATCGACGCGATCAGGTGTGAGCCAGCGCCGCCCACCAGCGACACGCTGTAACCGCCGGTCGCCTCGCGGTGCAGGACCCCACGCCGGTACTGGCGTCGGCCCTCCGGGCTCTCGGCCCGCTCCAGCGCTACCGCCTGCACGGTCGCGCGGTGCAGATTGCGCTTGCCGAGCAGCTTGCGGATCGCAGGTCGCACGAACACCTCGAATGAGACGAGTGCGCTCACCGGGTTGCCAGGCAGGCAAAATATTGGAACCCGGTTGCCCAGGTGCCCGAAGCCTTGCGGCTTTCCGGGCTGCATCGCGACCCGCGTGAATTCCACCGTGCCCAGGTCGGACAGCGCTTCCTTCACGACGTCGAACGCGCCCATGCTCACCCCACCAGTGGTGATCAGGATGTCCGCACGCAACAGCTGGGTCTCCAGAACATCGAGCAGCTTCGCATGATCGTCAGGCACGATGCCGACCCGGCGGGCGTCGGCTCCGGCATCCTTGGCGGCTGCGGCGATGAGGTAGGAGTTGGAGTCCGTGACCTCGCCGAACGCCGCGCGGCGCCCGACGTCGATCAGTTCGCTGCCCGTCGATATCACGAGTACTCGAGGCCGGGGGCGCACCACGACGCGGTCGCGACCGATCGCCGCGAGCAGGGCCAGCTGCTGCGGCCCGAGCGCGGCGCCGTCGCCCAGGGCCGGCGACCCGGCCGGAAGATCTTCGCCGGCCCGGCGTACGCACTCGCCGCTGCGCACCTCCCGATTGATCGCCACTCGGGCCACGCCGCGATCGGTCTCCTCGAGCGCGATGACAGCGTCGGCGCCGGCCGGGATCGGAGCGCCGGTCATGATCCGCATGGCGAGCCCGGGGCCCATGCCCGAGCGTGACTTCGCGCCGGCGGCGACGTCGCCGACCACCGGCAGCACGGCCGGATCCTCGGCCGACGCGTCGCGGGTGTCGACGGCCCGCACCGCATAGCCGTCCATCGCCGAGTTGTCGAAGGCGGGCAGCGCCACGTCGGTGACCACGTTCTCGGCGAGCAGCAGACCCTGGCTGTCGAGCAGTGTCAGCTCGATCGGGTCCATCGAGCCGATGCCGTCGAGCACCACCGCCAGGTGCTCGTCAACCGTCCGCAGGCGGTCGTCGTCAGCCACGAATGTGCACTCCTCTGTCCGTCACTCGGGTCCGAGGACATACTCCCGCAGCCACGCGGTGAAATCGCCGCCAATCTCGGGGTGTCGGCCCGCGAGCTCAACCACGGCCTTCACGTACTCCAGCCGGTCGCCGGTGTCATAGCGACGCCCGCGGAAGACCACGCCGGCTACGGGGACGCCGTCGCGGGCCAGGCGGCCGATGGCGTCGGCCAGCTGGATCTCGTCGTTGGCACCCGGCTTCGTCTCGCGCAATGCGTCGAAGATCTCCGGTGGCAACACATAGCGACCGATGACCGCGAGGGTGCTCGGCGCATCCTGCGGGTCGGGCTTCTCGATCACGTCCGCTACGACCACCACGTCGGCTGCGAGGTCCGCGCCCGGAGCGGGCACAGCGCAGCCGTACTGCCCGATCCTGGCGCGGGGTACATCGATGAGGCCCAGCACGATTCCGCCACGCTCAGCCTGTCGGTCGAGCATCGTGACGAGCAGTTCGTCGCGATCATCGATCAGATCGTCGGGCAGCAGCACCACCAGAGGTTCGCCGGCCGCGAACCGTTCCCCGTGGGCCACGGCGTCGCCGAGGCCGCGGGGCTCCTGCTGCTCGAGGTAATGGATCGCCGCGAGTTCAGAGACGTAACGGATGCTGGCCAGACCGGCCACGTCCCCCTTCGCGTGCAGCATCGCTTCGAGGTCAGGATCGGGCGCAAAGTAGTCGGCGATCGCGCTCTTGCCCTTGCTGAGAACGATGAGGACGTCGGACACGCCGTTCCTGGTGGCCTCGGCCACGACCAGTTCCAGAGCGGGGGTGCTGACGATCGGGAGCAGTTCCTTGGGTACCGACTTGGTCAGGGGCAGAAATCTGGTGCCGCGTCCGGCGGCCGGAATCAGAGCCAAGCTGGCGCGGCGGGGGGCCATGCAGCCAGACTATCTGGGCCACAATGGCCGGGTGGTCAGCGCAGCCAAGGCGTCCTGGCGACGCGAGTTGACAGCCGCACGCTTGTCCCGCCCCGCAGCCGCCGTCGAATCCGCGCGCCGCGACGTGTGCGCGGTCGTGCTCGGGCGCTGTGCTGCGGCCGGGTGGCGCTGCGTCGCCGCCTACCTGCCCCTGCCGAGCGAACCGGGGTCGGCGGCGTTGTTGGCCGCGCTGGCTCGCGCAGGCGTTCGGGTGCTGGTGCCGGTGCTGCGTGCCGATCGCGACTTGGACTGGGCCGAGTGGGACGCCATGACGCAAGAGTGGGGCTCGCTGCTCGGCGTCGACTCGATCGCCGACGCGGACGCGTTGCTCGTGCCTGCCGTGGCGGTGGCCCGCGACGGCACCCGGCTGGGCCGGGGCGGCGGCTCATACGATCGAGCGTTGCAGCGCGTGCCCGTCGGCGTCACGGTGGCCGCGTTGCTGTATGACGGCGAGTTCGTCGCGGACCTGCCCAGTGACGACTGGGACGTCCCGGTCACTGCCGTGGTGACTCCAGCTGGTTGGCAGGACCTGGTCCGCCGGTGACGGGCGAGTGGCGGGGAATGCCGCCATCAGCCACCATGGTTAGCAGTCGTAGTGTTCGAGTGCCAGCGCGGCTGGCCCGCTGCCGCATATCGCCGGAGGACCGCCAAGTCATGCCCACCTATCAATACGCGTGCACCGCTCCCGCGTGCGGCAACCGGTTCGAACTGGTGCAGTCCTTCACCGACTCCAACGCGAGCGAGTGCCCGACGTGCGGCGGCGTGGTGCGCAAGGTCTTTTCGGCAGTCGGCGTCGTTTTCAAGGGCTCCGGTTTCTACCGCAACGACAGTCGCAAACGTGCGGTCAAGGACTCCTCCGAATCGGATTCTGCGGCGAAGTCCGAGCCGACGACCTCGACGCCGGCGGACTCGTCAAGCGATTCTTCATCGAAATCGTCAAACGGATCGAAGTCCACCGAGTCGTCGAAGTCCACCGAGTCGTCGAAGTCCTCCGAACAGTCGAAGACCTCCGAACGGTCGAAGTCAGCGAAGTCGGCGAAGTCCACCGAGTCGTCGTCCTCCTCGGGCTCCTCGTCGGGTGGATCGTCAGGCGACTCTTCGTCGGGGTCACGCGCCGGCACGCCAGCAGCCTCTGCCTGAGCGCTGACCAGGACACCCGGATATCCACAGGGCGGCGTGTCGTCGGCGCTGTGCGGGTTGACAAACGCAGATAATTCCTACAGAATAGAGGCATGAGCAAGCAGGAGTTCTCCATCGTCAAGCTGATGGAGCAGATCCCCACCGAGGCAGGCGCCTACCTGTTCCTTGAGAACATGCGCTGGGGTGGCCAGCCCGAGGCTTGCCCGAAGTGTGGCGGCGTAGGTCGCACCCACTTCCTAACCCCGCGTGACGGCTCCACTGGCCGCAAGACCCGCACGGGTGCGAACTCGCAGCGTCGCGTGTGGTTCTGCGGCCACTGCCGCAAGCAGTTCTCGGTGCTGACCGGGACGATCTTCCACGGGACCAAGATCAGCGTTCGGACGTGGGTGTTCGTGCTATTCGAGGTCGCCGCGTCGAAGAATTCCATCAGCGCGTGGGAGATCAGCCGCAAGTACTCGATCACAAACGAGTCGGCGTGGCACATGCTGCACCGCATCCGTGAGGCCATGAAGATGGAGCCAGTTGTCGGCCTGCTCGGTGGCGCGGTACAGGTGGACGAGACGTGGCTCGGTGGCAACCCGAAGAACCGCCACGCGAAGGACCCGCGCGAGGTTGCGCGCAAGCCAAAGGCGCGCGGCGTCGGCTCTACCGACAAGCAGCCCGTCGTGGCGCTGGTCCACTACGAGACGCGCAGGGTCCACGCCAAGGCCATTGCCGACGTGACCGGTGAGACGCTGTTGCCAGCGATCGAACAGGTAATGGACGTGAAGCGCACCCACTTGCACACGGATGGCCACGCCGGTTACAAGCGCATCGCCCCGCACTTCGCCGCGCATGAGTCGGTCGATCACAAGGCTGGCGAGTACACACGCGGCAACGTCTCGACCAACCTTGTCGAGGGCTGGTTCTCGCAACTCAAGCGCTCCATCGACGGCACCCACCACCACGTCTCCGCCGAGCACCTTGATCGGTACCTGACGCAGTTCGCGTGGCTCTACACCCACTGCCGTGCGACCGACTCGGACCGGATGCGGATGCTGGTCGGCAATGTGGACGGTCGCCGCCTGACCTACTACCCACTGACCGCTACGGTCGCTCAGTGACGAGCCAGGCAGTCGATCAAGCGAACTTCACCGTCGTCTACGACGGTGAAGCGCTCCGCGATCACCGGATGAGTGTCCGTGATCTTGCCCCCGCGCTGCTTGGATTGGCAGACGTATTTCAGGTCGCCCACGAG
>JBHEMN010000036.1:0-5824 GCA_046262575.1 Jatrophihabitantaceae bacterium | reverse complement strand
GGCCAAGGCTGACCTCGGCGAGGCGGCGCACCAGAAGAGCACTGCGGCCAGCCGCCGCGCCGAGGCCGACCAGCTCGCGTCGCTGACCACGGCAAAGCGGCGAGCTCGCAAGAACTAGGCAGGCCGCTAACCCTCAGGGGTACGCGACGCCGGTGAGTCGCTCTGAGAGTCTCCAAAGCTCGGCGGCCTTGGCGCCATCCTTGGACGCGGTATTGGAACCCACGACCTTGGGATGCCCGTTGATGCCCAAGCGGCCGTCCGGGCCGATGAACTCACCGCCACGCAGTGTCTTGACGGTGGCTGCGTAGAGCTCGGGCAGTGCGCCCATGTCGGCGCTCTGGGCCATCAGCCGATTGCCCAGTGCCATGAACCGGTCCTGGAAGGACTCGGTGTGCGACTGCAGTTCGGTTGCGGCGTAGCCGGGGTGCGCGGCCAGTGACCTGACCGGTGACCCGGTGGCAGCCAGCCGCCGCTGCAACTCGTAGGCGAACATGAGGTTGGCCAGCTTCGACTGGCCGTAAGCTCCCCAGCGCTGGTAACGGCGCCGCTCCCAGTTCAGGTCGTCGATGTTGATCTTACCGACCCGGTGCGCGTAGCTGGACAGCGTCACGACCCGGTCGGTGATCTTCGGCAACAGCAGCCCGGTCAGCGCGAAGTGGCCCAAGTGGTTGGTGCCGATCTGGCTCTCGAAGCCGTCAGCGGTCTTGGCCTTGGGCACCGCCATGATCCCGGCGTTGTTGACCAGAACGTCGACGTGCTCGATCCCCTGGGCGAAGGACCGCACCGAGGCGAGGTCGGCGAGGTCGAGCTGGCGCACGTCGACGCGCCCCGGCATCGAGGCCGCCGCGGCCGACCCCTTGGTGGTGTTGCGGCAGGCCAGCACGACAAACGCGCCCGCGCGGGCGAGTTCGCGCGCGGTGCTCGCGCCCAAGCCGCTGTTCGCACCGGTGACGATGAACCTCCGCCCCGTCTGGTCGCCGATGTCTGCCGCAGTCCATCTCGTCATGGGCAGCAGGGTAGATGCGATCGGCGGCCAACCGAGCGGCGGGTCAACTGGTGACCGTCGCAGCTATGGCCGCGAGGTGCTGCAGGCGCAGCATCTCCGCCGGCAGCCACCGCAGCGTCGGCCGGCCGAGCAGAAGGGCCCCGACGCCGAGCGGGGCAACCGCAAGTTCCGTTCCCAGGCGCCCCCAGTCCGGAGGCGCCCATCCGGCGTCGGCGTCGAGCACGCGGGCCGGCGATGGCGGCCACCAGGGCGCGGGCAGGCTGCTGAGCTCCGGCGCCCCGCCGCCGGAGGCGAGTACTCGGGTGTGCCCGCCTGCCGGCGCGTCGAGCACCAGCGCCCACCCGCCGCGGAACAGGCGGGCGACTCCGTCGGCGAGCACCGGCAGCGACTGGCCCGGCATGGTGGCGAGTCGGTCGAGCAGTTCCAGTTCGCGATAGGGGTCGATCTGCCCGGCGTAGGGGCGGATGTATTCGACCCGCACTCCGGGCACGGTGCCGGCCGCACTGACCAGCGAGTCGGCCAGCCGGTCGGGAGGCAGCTCCAACACCAGGTCGTCGATCGCGCAGCCCGGCGAGCGTTCGATGACGTCCAGGCTCAGGATGTCGGCACCCACCGCGCCGAGTGCGGTGGCCACCGCACCGAGCGCGCCGGGGCGGTCGGGCAGCATGATGCGCATCAGGTAGGACACGCTGCCAGCCTGCCCGACCTACATGACGGCAGCGTTACGCGCGCGCTGGGTGAGGGCCCACGAGTGCGCCGGTGCTCTCTCGTAGACTCACGGGTCGTGCCCGATGCAACCGCCCTCCCCCCCGCAACAGCCGGCTCCGGCGGCCACCTCAGCCGCGAGGATGTCGCCCACCTGGCACGGTTGGCGCGCTTGGCCGTCAGCGAGGACGAGTTGGACACCTTCGCCGGCCAGCTGGACGTGATCCTGGGCGCGGTGGCGCGTGTTGGCGAGGTCGCGGCCGCCGACATCCCGCCCACGTCGCACGCCGTGGCGATGACGAACGTGTTCCGTCGCGACGAGGTGCGTCCCTCACTTGCGCGCGATGAAGTACTGGCTGCCGCGCCGGCGGTCGAGGACCACAAGTTCCGGGTGCCGCGGATCCTGCTGGATGAGGCATAGGGCGCAGATCATGGGAACCGAGCAGGGCATGACAGAGCTGACCCGCCTGGACGCCGCGGACATCGCCGGCAAGGTCGCCGCGGGAGAGGTGTCCGCCGCCGAGGTCGCGCAGGCGCATCTCGACCGGATTGCTGCGGTGGACGGGCAGGTGCATGCGTTCCTGCACGTCGACACCCAGGGTGCGCTGGCCGCCGCGCGGGCAGTGGATCAGCGCCGCGCCGCCGGCGAGGTGCTCTCGCCGCTGGCTGGTGTGCCGCTCGCCATGAAGGACGTCGTGGTCAGCCAGGGGATGCCGAGCACCGCGGGTTCGAAGATCCTCGAGGGCTGGCTGCCGCCGTATGACGCGACGATCACCCGGCGGATCAAGGACGCCGGAATCGTCATGCTCGGCAAGACGAACATGGACGAGTTCGCGATGGGCAGCTCGACCGAGAACTCTGCGTACGGCCCCTCCCACAACCCGTGGGATCTTTCGCGAATACCGGGCGGTTCCTCGGGCGGTTCGTCGGCCGCCGTCGCCGCCTTCGAGGCGCCGCTGGCGATCGGCACCGACACCGGCGGCTCGGTCCGTCAACCCGCCGCCGTCACCGGGATCGTCGGGCACAAGCCGACCTATGGCGCGGTGTCGCGTTACGGCCTGATCGCCTTCTCCTCCTCGCTGGACCAGGCCGGCCCGTTCGGCCGGACGGTGCTTGACGCCGCGCTGCTGCACGAGGTCATCGCCGGGCACGACCCCGCCGACTCGACCTCGATTCCGCTGCCGGTTGCGCCGGTGGTCGCGGCGGCCCGCGAGGGCGCCCGCGGTGACCTGTCCGGCGTGCGCATCGGCGTGGTGCGTGAACTCGGGGGTGCGGGCTACCAGCCCGGCGTGCTCGCCTCGTTCCAGGCCGCTGTCCAGACGCTGCGCGGCCTCGGCGCGGACATCCGTGAGGTGAGCTGCCCACACTTCGGCTATGCGCTGGCCGCGTATTACCTGATCGCGCCCAGCGAATGCTCTTCCAACCTAGCTCGCTTCGACGCGGTGCGCTACGGCCTGCGCGTCGGCGACGACGGGGTGAACTCCCTCGAGGACGTCATGTCGCTGACGCGGGAGGCCGGCTTCGGCCCGGAGGTGAAGCGCCGCATCATCATCGGCACCTACGCGCTGTCCTCGGGCTATTACGAGGCCTACTACGGGCAGGCGCAGAAGGTGCGCACGCTCATCGCGCGGGACTTCGCGGGCGCGTTCGAGCAGGTCGACGTCCTCGTCTCGCCCACCTCGCCGTTCGTCGCGTTCGGCATCGGTGAGCGGATTGCCGACCCGATGGCGATGTACGTCAACGACCTCTGCACGCTGCCGGCGTCGCTGGCCGGGACGCCCGCGATATCGGTGCCGTGCGGGTTGTCCGAGGGGCTGCCGGTTGGCCTGCAGATCATGGCGCCGGCCCTGGCCGATGAGCGCTGTTACCGGATCGGCGCGGCGTTCGAGTCCGCCGTCCAACCCACGCTCGCATCGATCCCGGAGCTCGTCGGATGAGCAGGCTGTCCTACGACGACGTTGTCGCCCGCTACGAACCGGTGATCGGCCTGGAGACCCACGTCGAGCTGGGCACCGCGTCGAAGATGTTCTGCGGTTGTGCCACCGATTTCGGGGCCGAGCCCAACACGCAGACCTGCCCGGTCTGCCTCGGGCTCCCAGGGGCCCTGCCCGTAGTCAACGAAGCGGCCATCGAGTCCACGATCCGCATCGGGCTGGCGCTGAACTGCTCGATCGCACCGTGGTGCCGCTTCGCCCGCAAGAACTACTTCTACCCGGACATGCCGAAGAATTTCCAGATCTCGCAGTACGACGAGCCACTCTGTGTCGAGGGTTATCTCGACGTCGAGGTGAATGCGGCGACCTATCGAGTGGGCATCGAGCGGGTGCACATGGAGGAAGACACCGGCAAGAACACCCACGTGGGGGGCGCCACCGGACGCATCCACGGCGCGGAGTACTCATTGGTCGACTTCAACCGGGCTGGTATCCCGCTGATCGAGATCGTCACCAAACCCGTGCCGGGCACCGGGGCGCTGGCGCCCGAGGTTGCCAAGGCCTACGTCACCGAGTTGCGCAACATCCTGCGCACGCTCGGGGTCAGTGACGTGCGCATGGAGCAGGGCTCGCTGCGCTGTGACGTGAACACGTCGTTGAACGTGCCCGGCGCGCCCGGGTGGGGCACCCGCACCGAGACGAAGAACGTCAACTCGCTGCGCAGCGTGGAGCGGGCGGTTCGCTCGGAGATGATCCGGCAGGCCGGGGTCCTGGACGCTGGCCAGCGGGTGTTACAGGAGACCCGGCACTTCAACGAGTCCAGCGGCGAGACCCGCGCCGGGCGCAGCAAGGAAGAGGCGACGGACTACCGCTACTTCCCCGAGCCCGACCTGGCGCCGGTGGCGCCTGAGGCCACCTGGGTGGAGCGGTTGCGCGCCGCACTGCCCGAGCTGCCCGCGGCGCGCCGGACCCGCCTGCGTGACTCCCTCGGCGTCAGCGCCGAGGACATGGCGCGGATGACCAACGCCGGCGTCGTCGATCTGGTCGGCGCTACCGTCGAGGCTGGCGCAGAGGTGGGGGAGGCGCGCAACTGGTGGCTGGGCTATCTCGCGCAAGAAGCCAACGCGCGAGAAATCGAGCCGGCCGAACTGGCCATCTCCCCGGAGCAGGTGGCGCGGCTGGTCGCCCTCGTCGCCGATGGCACCCTGTCGGCGGCGCTCGGGCGGCAGGCCGTCGATGGCGTGCTGTCGACCGGCGCGGACGTCGACAGCGTCGTCGCCGAGCGCGGTCTGCGCCGGGTGTCGGACACCAGCACTCTCGAACTGGCCGCCGACGCGGCGATCGCCGCCCACCCCGACGTGGCCGAGAAGGTGCGCGGCGGCAAGGTCGCGGCTGTCGGCGCACTGGTCGGCGCGGTCATGCAGGCGACGCACGGCCAGGCCGACGCTGCTGCCGTGCGTTCGATCCTGTTGGACCGCCTCGGTGTCGGCGGGTAGGTCCTTGCGCCGCGGACCAGCCCTCGCCGTCGGCCTGCTCGCCGGTACCGCGCTCGACGCATTGGTGGGCGATCCCCGCAGCGGCCACCCGGTGGCGGCTTTCGGCCAGGTTGCCTCGATGCTGGAACGCCGCATGTGGTGCGATTCGCGGGTGGTCGGCGCGGCGTTCGCGGCTGCCTGCGTCGGAGGAGCGGTCACCGCGGGCGCCATCCTGGAGCAGGTAGCGGCCGGCGGCCGGCGCTACTCGCTCACCGCCGCGCTGGCGACGTGGACGGTGCTGGGCGGCACGTCGTTGCGCCGCGAGGCAGGCGCGATTGCGCAGTTGCTGGCCAGCGACGACCTGCCGGCTGCGCGTCGGCGGGTCACCAACCTGGTGGGCCGCGATCCATCCCGGCTCGACGAGTCGCAGATCGCCCGTGCCGTGGTCGAGTCTGTCGCGGAGAACATGTCCGACGCCGTGGTCGCGCCGCTCGTGTGGGGGGCGTGCGCCGGCGTGCCCGGCCTGCTCGGGTATCGCGCGCTCAACACCCTCGACGCAATGGTGGGGCACCGCTCGGCGCGGTACCGGCGCTTCGGCTGGGCGTCCGCACGACTGGACGATCTCGCCAACGTGGTACCTGCCCGGGTCACCGCCGCCCTCACCGCGCTCGTCAGCGAGCGCCCGCGCGAGGTGTGGCGGGTCG